>DCWI01000108.1:23797-24076 GCA_002328825.1 Nitrospiraceae bacterium UBA2166
GCGATCTCCAAAACCAGGAGCTTTCACGGCACAGATATTCAAGGTACCGCGTAGTTTGTTCACCACCAATGTGGCCAGAGCCTCGCCTTCAACCTCTTCCGCAATAATCAACAGAGGCCGGCCCATCTTGGCAACTTGCTCAAGGAGCCCAAGAAGGTCCTTCATGTTACTAATCTTCTTCTCATGAATTAAAATATAGGCATCCTCAAGCACACACTCCATACGCTCCGCGTTGGTAACGAAATAGGGTGAGGTGTAACCACGATCAAACTGCATACC
>DCWI01000078.1:0-4652 GCA_002328825.1 Nitrospiraceae bacterium UBA2166
TCATAACGTACAGCTTAATTCTCCCATCAATACGTGTATCAAGCAGATTTCGAGTCAGTGGAATAAAATCTCGACCTGCTTCTCTCATACCTTGGCAAATCTCACCCAAAATCTTCTTCCGAAACGTGAAATCAATTAGTCGACGATTATCCGGATCAACCAAACTAAAATCCCATAATTCAGTTCCCTGATAAAAATCAGGCACTCCTGGTGCCATGACTTTGAACAAAAGCTGAGACAGTGAATTGTAAATTCCATACTGTGCAATCTTAGTCTGAAACGAAAGCATGTCAGCAAGAAACACATTTGCTTCAGATCGATCTAAAATTGCCTTAACAAAATCGTGAACCGCTTCATCATACTCCTCGTGTGGATTGACCCAACTAGTGTGAACCTTAGCTTCTCGAATTGCCTTTGCCATATAACTCTGAATTCGATTACAAAACATTTGATACTGAGATGCATCCATTGATTCAAACGGCCACACCCCTATTAGAGATTGATACAAGAGCGTTTCGTCATTGCGATCAGGTGTCAATTGATCGTCAACCAGCCGTTTCAGTCCCTTATTAAATGTGTGCCACCGTCGCAAACAAGCCCGCCATTCAAGGGGAAGTTCCGATAGTGTGTTAATTCTTGCGCGAATATCTTCACTTCTCTTGGTGTCATGCGTTGACGTAGCAGAGAGTGCATGTGGCCATTGCTTCTGACGTTTCATCATTTGATCATGAAAGGTTGCCACAGAAATCCCAAACTGCTCAATGTCAGATCCAACTTCGTTCAACGATGTCAAGCGGTTATAAATATAGAAAACAGTATCTTCCACACCTTTGGCCATAACAGGACTAGTCGTCTGCTGAAACTTCATTGCAAATTGTATCTGTTCCTGACGTGTTTCATGGCAATTTCCCTGTTGATTGTTCAACAGTAGTTTTCGTACGAAGTCAAAGAGCAGATTGCTCAGAGCCGGATTTCTCCGCTTTGCTCGTGTGACGGCCAAGCTGATATACGTTTGATCCATCTCACTGACACCATCGTACTCACTTTCTGTCACATAGGTGCGATACACCGGAAAGCAGGCAATAATTTCTCTGATAGCATTTGTCAAACTATTGAGCGTAAAATCGCGTGATTGCCTATCCTTCTCCGCTAACCGCTTCAATTGGTGCCCAAGAACATTAATTTCTGCCGCCATCGAAGCATGCATGATTAGTTTCTTGTTCTGATAAATTAAGTCATCCAGTGAAGTTCTGGTTTTTGCAAATCCTGAGTAAAGTTCATTGAATGCACGTTTGTTAGAACGATCGATAAACAAAGTGTTGAGCAGAAATAGAAAATCGTACCCGGTCGTCCCATGGACAGGCCACTTATCAGGCAACGTCTCTCCACAACTCAGAATCTTCTCAACAATCAGAAATAATGGGGTTTCTTCACTCAAGCTCAACTCAGTTTTGACCAAAGCTTGTAATTGTCGAAGGTAGTCTCCAGGATCGTACAAGCCATCAACATGATCAATGCGTAAACCTGTCACTATGCCATCACGAAGTAATGCAAAGATAAGGCGATGGACTTCTTGAAATACATGAGGCACTTCCATACGAAGCGCCGCAAGACCATTAACATCAAAGAACCGCCGATAATTAATTTCTTCTGAAGCAACACGCCAATGAGCCAAACGATAGACTTGTTCACCCAACAATGCGTCTAGAAGGTTAAAACTCTCAGCATTTCCTTTCTTCCCGTTAAAAATCCGGACATTGTCTTCAATGAATTCTCTAACATGCGCACTAGCCAGCGTCACAGCGATTAATCGTGTTTTGATAATAGCCTTCTCACGATAACGTTCAGCCACACGATCTATCTCGCGTTCAGAGTGCTTGGGAAGATGTTTTATTGCAGTAATAATACTTTGAAGTTCTTGAATATGTTTGTTTTTAGCTCCACGTGCCTTTACAAATTCTGGAAGTCGATGAATAAGAATATTTCCGTACGACTCAGGTGTGAGTGGCAAAATATTGTCCCAATATCGAATTGAAAATCCCCCATCTTTAAATACCACTGTGATCTCCTGATTGTTCAAGACAGTACCATATTGGTCACTCAGGATGGGAAGGACAATCTTGACAGCAGCATTGGACTCGATAGGAGTCCAAGCAATATCAAAAAAGTCTGAATAATGTGAACTACGTCCATTTTCCATCACGTCTAACCACCACAAGTTACATCCTTTTTCGATCCCCATGTGGTTTGGGACAACATCGAGAATCTGACCCATTCCATGACTCTTTAGTGCCTTTCCAAAAGCATTCAACTCCTCCTCCGTTCCAATCTCCGGATTCAAGATCGTGGGATCAACGATATCGTACCCGTGAAGACTGCCAGGAGTTGCCTTCAGATATGAGGAACAATAACAATCAGTAATGCCCAGATCATGCAAATACGCTACAAGTTCTGTTGCCTTGGAAAAGGTAAGGTGTCGATTAAACTGCAAGCGATATGTCGAGGAAGGTATCCTCAAAAGTGTGATTGGAGTTACCATAGGCGCGAAGATCCTCCCATCCGTGTCCGGAATACTCATCACCGCTATAAGGCGGGAGGATAACTATCGCGATGATACAGAATCTTCTTCGCTCACGCAACGGATAGAATCACCTTATTCGTGTACAATAGACAGAGCTGTGATCCAACGAACTGCTTATAAGGATTGCAGCCAATAACGTTATTAACGTTTTCACCCCATGATAAGGAGACGAGTATGCGACTTATTCTTCTCGGAGCGCCTGGTGCAGGCAAGGGAACCCAAGCAGCTTTCCTGACCAAACATTTTGGCATTCCGCAAATTTCCACCGGCGACATGCTCCGTACTGCAATCAAAGAGGAAACACCACTTGGGAAACAAGTCGATCAAGTACTGAAATCCGGCGCGCTAGTTTCTGATGACCTCATCATCCAATTGGTCAACGATCGTATCCAACAGGTTGATTGCGCCAATGGATTTCTTCTCGATGGATTTCCACGAACAATTCCCCAAGCGGAAGCCTTGCGTAGGGCAAATGTAAGTATCGATGTGGTGATAGAGGTTGATGTTGCCGATCAAGAGGTGGTCACACGCCTCAGTGGCCGGAGGGTGCACACCCCATCAGGCCGAACGTACCATATAAAATTTAATCCACCAAAAATCGAAGGCAAAGATGACGTGACCGGAGAAAATCTTATTCAGCGCGATGACGATAAAGAAGAGACGATCAAGAAACGACTTGAAACCTACCACAGACAAACGAAGCCTCTAGCAGGGTTTTATATCCGGTTGACTGCAGAAGGGAATCCAATCACACCACACTACGCAAAGATTTCAGGCATAGGAACAATAGACGAAATTCGCGAAAGACTGCTTGTCGCGCTAGCATGATTGTATACTAAGATCATTATCTCGTCACCAATGCTATGAAACGCTTAATACGATTGAAATATTGTTGTCCTCCAACAATCGGCACGTCGTTGTGTCCTGCCCCAGAAACAATATAAAAATCCTTTGAGGTCATCACTGTCTCATACACTGCCTTGCCAAGCTGAATCGGGACAATACGATCTCGATCGCCGTGAATAACCAAAAGTGGAACTTTAACGTTTCTCAAACGTGACACAAGGTCAAATCGTGCTCGAAGTAGCCAATGAGCAGGCAATCCAAAATAATGGGTTCGAGCCATGTAGGCTATAGACGGAAACGAGGATTCCAGAATAAGGCCAGCTGCCGATTGTTGACTGACCACATAGCCCGCAACGGCAGAACCAAGCGATCGGCCGAAGACAACCAGACGCTTAGAAGCGATCTTTCGTACGGTGGTAAGGTAGGCATAGGCCGCCAAGGCATCCTGATATAAACCTCTCTCAGAAGGTTTTCCATGACTTCGGCCATACCCTCGATAGTCAAACAAAAAAACAGACAAGCCTTGATGAAAAAGGTGCGCGAGGTTTCCCAACCGATGTGCAATGTTTCCTGCATTACCATGGCACCATAGCAACACAGGTGCCTGAGCGGATGCCTGGACATACCACCCAAAAAGAGGAGTCCCATCTGCTGCCTGAAACCAAACATCTTCCAAGGGAAGCTTACTGACACTTACCCAATTTTGCTCACTCCACGACATTGGATGGTAGACGAATAATTGATCAAGCATTACAAACGTCTTTTGTATTTATCGGCTACAAGATGTTCGCACTACGTGCCAGGACAACATTTTGTGAAAAACCTTCTCCGCCTAATTCAGAAAATTTCACATCGTGTTTTCGCGAACGCTTATCAATCATCCTACCACCATATTTATAGGTATGATACGATTCGATGTCCCTAGGTTGGATTGGTTATATTTCCAGACAAACACGCGTATCTTACAGCAACATAATAATGTAGAGAACTTTTCTATAAAGGGAAAGGAGCTGTCAATGCAGCATTGCTTAAAATCACTGATTAGCATCACACTATTTATCATATTATTAATTCCTCTCTCTGCCTGTACATCTAAAACCGAAACAACACCAACAATCGCAAATGGTAAAAACGCCACTATTGAATATACTCTCACCCTTTCTGATGGTACAGAGGTGGATTCAAATGTCGGGAAAGAGCCTCTGGCCTTTACACATGGCACAGG
>DCWI01000078.1:5062-26127 GCA_002328825.1 Nitrospiraceae bacterium UBA2166
GAAGCCTATGGGGAACATGACCCAGAAAAGAAGGTTACTGTCGATAAGAAGAATATGCCTCCAGATGTTCATGTCGGATCACAACTAGCTGGTCCAATGGGACAACCCGTTCAAGTCACAGAAGTCACGGATACGTCCGTCACAGTCGACGTTAATCATCCACTTGCTGGAAAAGACCTGACATTTGACATCACAGTACTCACAGTCGAACCATAACTACTTCCATAAGAATCAAAGCTTGCATATAGCCTAGAAGAATTGACAATGGTTTCCACAACAAACTTCAGCGTATACAAAAGAGAACAGCTTATTTCCCTCTCTCTATAGGAAATCATAGCAAAACCATCCGAACGACCATAGAAAACAATCATCTTGAAGGAGTAAACATGCGGCAAGTGACATTAGGTCGGACCAAAACACAGGTCTCAGCAATTAGTCTAGGAACATGGTCGTATGGTGGATCACTCACGGTAGGGACCCAGTCAGTTGGCTGGTCTGGCCATAACGACGAAACCGCAAAACGAGCACTCATTCAAGCATGGGAACTCGGCATCAATCATTGGGACACAGCAGATGCCTATGGCAACGGTCGATCAGAGCAACTTATAGGGAAGGTATGGAGCACGGTGGCGCGAAAAGACATTTTTTTGGCTACCAAACTCGGCTGGGTGATGGGCCCACATAATCACTACTATGAACCATCATTTATGCGTCATCAAATTGATCTTTCGCTCAAACAACTCAAGACCGACGTTATTGATCTTTTGTATCTGCATCATTGTATGTTTGGAGATTGCGACGAACTCTTAGATCCAGCCATCGAAGTACTTTGCCGCGCAAGGGAGAAAGGAAAAATTCGCTTCATCGGACTTTCTGATTGGAATGCAACAGCCATCCTAAAATATGCTGAAAAGACCAACCCCGACGTCGTCCAATCATACCGGAACGTTATGAATGACGACTACGTAACAAGCGGATTAAAAGACTGGGTTGACCATCATAATGCCGGAGTAGCGTTCTTTTCTCCACTCAAACACGGATTACTTATAGGAAAATATACGGAACCCACGACATTTCCAATGGGAGACTTTAGATCAAATATTAAAGAATTTTCAGACCATGAGATTCTTGCAAAAGCACGTGAAGCAAGTAAAACACTGACGAGTAAGTTCTCAGCCCATCCACAGCCCGTACTATACGGACTTCTGAATTCTCTCCTCACCGATACCCCAACAGGGTGTGTCTTGTTAGGACAGAGATCCCCAGCTCAGGTCAAAGCAGCTGCGTATGCCAACGACACCATGACCAATAGCGATGCCAAATGGGTACGCTCACTCTACTAAAAACATAACACATAATACCCATGTTTTTTATGCACCAATTGTTAAGAGTGGTTTTGGATGGCTGTGTCAACAGAAACGACAAAGTTTCATTTTTCACTCGAGAGAAGGAACAATAATTCACCTTGCTCAAGCAAGACAGACAACGGTAGAATGATGTCGTCCGTAAAGATGACATAGCACAAAGGTATGCGTTGCACCAACCCGACTCAATACGCACGTATCGGAAGGCCTCAATCTTATCCGCCTTACTTGCAATCACAATTGGGTTCTTTTCGCTTACACCTCCTCTCCCGTTAGATCCACCCGGTGGGGACAAAGTCCACCATTTTATCGCCTTTACTACGCTAACCATTTGGTTGCCAATGCAACGCCCTCGCGCTGCAATCTTAGTTTTTCCGCTCAGCGTACTATATGGAGGACTCATTGAGATTATACAACCCTACGTCAATCGATTGGCCGAGTGGGAGGATTTTTTTGCAGATACTGCAGGAGCAATCACAGGAACTACAATTGGCTTGGCAATATTTTTCAATAAAAAATGGCATAGAAAAAATTATTGACAGATGATTACATCTGTTTATTTCTTGTTACTTGTAAACACATCTGCTTCCAAAAACAACTGAGATTTAGAGCATGGTTATGATTAAACGTCTACGCGGATGGGAAGTACCAGAATCTGAAGCAACTCCTGAATCCATCTACTATAATCGCCGGCAAATTTTAAAAGGCGTCACCGGACTAACCATTGGCAGTATGATTGTCTCAACTCCTACACATGACGCTCACTCTAACGAGACCGATCCCCTAATTACCGGAAAGCAAGAGCATCCTCCAGCGGCTAATCAATACCCTGCAACGAGAAATCCACTGTTTGCACTTGATCGTCCCATCACTAACGAACGAGTTGCCGCAACATTCAATAACTTCTACGAATTTGACGGAACAAGCAAGACCACCATATGGAAACTTATTGAACATTTTAAAACTCACCCGTGGAGGGTAAAGGTTGGAGGCCTAGTCAAACAACATACAATATATGATATAGATGATTTAATCCGAAGGATGCCAATTGAGGAACGGCTCTATCGTCTTCGGTGTGTAGAAGCATGGGCCATGGCAGTCCCGTGGACAGGGTTTCCTATGAAAAAATTGATCGATCTGGTTCAACCACTCTCTTCCGCAAAGTTTGTAAAAATGACGTCATTTATGGACCCTGATAACGCGCTAGGCCAAAAGCCATACTTCGGACTGATTCCGTCCGGTCCATGGCCATACACCGAATCTCTATCCATGGAGGAAGCAACAAACGAACTGACCATGCTGGTGTCAGGAATTTACGGGCATCCCCTACTAAAACAACATGGAGCACCTATTCGCTTAATTGCTCCATGGAAATATGGATTTAAAAGCATTAAGTCAATCGTCAGTATTGAATTTGTCAAAGAACAACCATCAACATTCTGGAACACGTCTATGCCTCATGAATATGATCTCATCGCCAATGTAAACCCTGCCATCTCACATCGCCGATGGTCCCAATCTTCTGAAAGAATCATAGGAACCAATGACGAACGACGCCCAACTATGCTGTATAATGGTTACGAAAGGTGGGTTTCTCATCTATACACCACCTAATAATCTATGAGCCAAAAAATGCCAGTCTGCTACAAAGATCCAAGCATACAGTCTCATTTTGAACGGAGAGAAAACCCTTGGTTTCATGGAGAAGGCTTTTTTCCATTGATTGCAAAAGTGTCGTACTGACATGACATAAAGAAAAACATTATGCCAATAATACTCCCAGATGACTCATATAACCGGACCCTCGTCAACAATGTCCATCCACCTGATTGGGTCAACCCTATCCCCAAGACACGATACAATCTTGTCATCATTGGCGCCGGAACTGCCGGTTTGGTGACAGCCGCAGGCGCTGCAAGTTTAGGCGCACATGTCGCACTTATCGAAAAAACTTTCATGGGTGGAGACTGCCTAAATGTCGGCTGTGTCCCATCAAAGGGCCTAATCCGTGCCTCACGTGCATGGGCCGCTATTCGTAATGCAGCTGAATTTGGCGTGCACATTCCCGATGGTGTGAACTACGATTTTGGCGCGGCCATAGCCCGCATGCGAAAACTCCGTGCTCAGATCAGTCCAACAGATTCGGCCGCGAGATTTCAACGCCTTGGAGTTGATGTGTTTTTTGGAACAGGCTATTTTACGGGATCAGACTCTCTTAAGGTTGAGGGAAAAACCCTCTCATTCAAACGCGCGGTCATTGCAACTGGTGCACGCGCTGCAGCCTTTCCCATCCCTGGCTTAGCAGAAACAGGGTATCTCACCAATGAAACAGTTTTTTCACTTACAAAACTTCCCAAGCGCCTTGCTGTAATTGGAGCTGGAGCCATAGGCTGCGAAATGGCGCAAGCCTTTGCCCGCTTCGGAAGCACAGTCACTGTGTTCGAGAAGGAATGTCGCATTCTTCCTCGCGATGATTGCGATGGAGCAGAAATTGTAAAAAACTCGATTATTCGCGATGGCGTTCACTTCACCTGTGATGCCAATATTCTTAAAATTGAACCTCGTGGGATTGAAAAAGTAATTCATTGTGAGGCTGATGGAAAAACGATAGAACTTGTCGTAGACGAGATTTTGATGAGTATTGGACGCGCTCCTAATGTTGAAGACATGAATCTCGATTCTATTGGAGTCTCATACAATCCTCGAGATGGCATCACCGTTGACGAGCGCCTTCAGACCACCAACCCACGCATTTTTGCAGCCGGTGATATTTGCTTCCCATACAAGTTCACCCATTCTGCGGATGCCATGGCACGTATTGTAATCGCTAATACCCTATTTCACGGTCGTCAAAAAACCAGCGCCCTCACCATTCCATGGTGTACCTATACTGAACCGGAAATCGCACACGTCGGACTGCATGCGGAGGATGCCCACGCAAAAGGCTACAAGATACAAACTTTTACCTGGCACCTTACAGAGAATGACCGTGCGGTATTAGATAGTGAAACTGAAGGTTTCGCGCGCGTTCATGTACAGAAAGGAACGGACAAAATTCTTGGGGCAACCGTTGTTGCATCGCATGCCGGAGATATGATCAGTGAAATTACTTTAGCCATGACCAATGGACTCGGCCTAGGTGCTATTGCAAAGACCATCCACCCGTATCCCACACAAGCTGAAGCCATCAAACGACTAGGCGACGCCTACAACAAAACTCGCCTTACACCATTGGTCAAAGCAATCTTTAATCGCTGGTTAACCTGGACGCGGTAAGAAGAAAATTACCAAAACTCTCCCTACCCATATTTTTCAACCAGAAAACTTAAGAAAGATCAGAGTAGACCTCACTGGGCATCGTCCAAAATTGCGCAAAACACACTGGGAGAATCAAAGTGAGGAAAACACAACCAATCTACAGATCCATGCAGACCCACCAGTGCCGCAGTGTGCATATTCCCAATGAGACCGTAATTTTCAATCAGCTGATAATTCATGTTGGTGATGCCGAGTCCCCTTCAGCAACACGCCGGAGCACGGCATAATCGTTCTGGCGTATCCCATCAGTAAGGTCATTCACATATAATTCAGTACGTCCCAATCGAAGCAGCGCTTCTCGACCAAGCTGGAGACTGACTTCAACATGCTCAGGAACGGTAAAATTAGCCCCTAGTAACAGCAACTTCTCACTATGGGAAAGATCAAACGTGCGGGCTTGAATCGGCAACCCCGGGTACAAATACCGGATCGCAGACACCGCACGTTCTGTAGCTTCCTTCTTGTCAATTGTGACAATCACAAGCTTCGCATACCCTGCACCGGCCGCCTGCAAGACACTTGCTTTACTCGCATCACCATAAAAAACATGAAATCCGCGTGCACGGCCGCTTTCAATAGCCTTAGTATTGATATCCAATGCAAGATATGGAACATCACTATTTTTCAACATCAATGCCACGGTCTCCCCTACCCGTCCAAATCCTGCGATAATGACATGATGCTCGGACTCTCCTTGCAATCCCTCCTCCATATCCGGGCCTTTTATCCCGTCAAGACGATTCGCAATACGAGTTGAGATTACATCAAGAAATGGAGTCAACGCCATAGTCATTGCAATAAGCAGGAGCAAGTGTTTAAACAATTCCTCATCCATGATGCTATGGGCAATAGCCGCCGCAAACAATACAAAACCAAACTCACCGGCCTGTGGAAGCAATAGCGAGACTCGCAAAGCTGAAGTTCCTGTATAGCCGGCAATCCGGCATAGGAGGTACAGTGCTAATGCCTTGATCACAAGAATACCAATCGCATGCCCAAACACCACAAGCCCACTTTGAGCGAGAAGACCGAAGTCAACAGACATACCAACCGCCATGAAAAACAATCCCAAAAACAACTCGCGCAGTGGCTGAATGACAGCCTCGATTTGATGCCGATATTCAGAATCCGAGAGAAGGAGCCCCACGAGAAATGCCCCCAAGGCCATGGATAAATTTACTTGATCCATAAGCCACGCTGCACCCAACACTGTGATCATCGCGATGCCAGTGAACGATGAAGTGTTGCCACTCGTCGCCATAAGGCGAAATACTCGTGGAAGAACATAACGCCCAAACACAATAACAACGATGATCACCACAACTGCTTTCATAATAGCAACCCAATAGGGATCACCCTGCCCACGTGCGATCTCACCCATAAATGGAACAATTGCTAGCATAGGGACGACAGCTAAATCCTGCATGAGAAGGATTCCAAAAGACGCACGACCATAACGGGTTCCCATTTCGCCCTTCTCGGTCAGAATTTGTAATCCAAAGGCGGTCGATGACATCGCGAGACCAAATCCCACGACAAGAGCAATATTCCACGGAACATCAAACGACCACGCATAGACCGCAATCAACCCTCCGGTCACCATGACCTGAGAACCTCCAAGACCAAACACAACTCTTCGGAGCCCCCACAGTTTAGATAACCGAAGTTCCAGACCAATAAGAAACAGAAGAAACACGACACCGAACTCTGAGAAGTAACGAATGGTCTCGACTTCCGTGGTGATCTTCAGTCCCCACGGACCAACAACCACCCCTGCGGTGAGAAATCCAATGACCGAACCCAATCTGAGCCATCGAAAGAACGGAACTGAAATAGCCGCCGCCAACATAAGGACCACGACGGCTAAGAGGAGATCTTCTTGATGCATGACTTACACGCTTCACACCTTGTTCTGAAGCACAATTGCCGCAATCTGAATCGTCACGTCGAGACAGTATATGTGCTCGGAGCACAACATGAAAGATCGAATATACATTACTTACGACTCATATAGCGATCTAATGCTGGCGTCACTTTTTCACGAAACCCATCTTCATGTTTGACTAGAAATAACGCAGCCAGATTTTCATGGACTGCAATATCATATCCTTCGTCAGGTCCTAAAACCATAAGCCCAGTTGCCAACGCGTCCGCCAGCATGGTGGACGAATGGATCACCGTGACTGAAGCTAGATTGTGCGTAATTGGTTTTCCTGTATTTGGATCAATGGTATGTGAGAAGCGTTTTCCCCCTCGTTCAATATAATTTCGGTAATCTCCCGATGTCGCGATTGCACGATTCCATAGCTGAACTATTCGATATTTCTCCCGTATTAACGGAATCGGACGCTCAACTACAACCTCCCATACCATACCACCCTGGCTTTCCCCATTTGCTCGCAGTTCTCCCCCAATTTCAACGAGATAGTTTGAAATTCCAACAGATTCAAGATGCTGAGCAATTTGATCCACAGCATAGCCCTTTGCAATCCCTGATAAGTCAACATAGAGCGCAGGAACATCCTTTCGAAGAGCCAGAGGAAAACCTTTAAGATGAAGGTGCTCATATCCCGTCACCCGCATCACTCTTGAAATAGTCATGTCATCCGGAACAATAGTGGATGGAATAGAGGGACCAAAGCCCCAAAGATTTACTAATCCTCCCACTGTCGTATCAAATGCACCGTGAGTCATCTGACTCACGTACACTGCCGCCTTGACGACATTGAAAAGTTCAGAAGAAACATCCACCCATTCCATTGTATGATTCTGATTAAAGCGAGAGAGTTCAGAGTCATCATGATAGGTTGACATCTGATTGTTGATACCAAGCAAGATTTTGTCGATTTCATGATGGAGCGTATCGAGACCCCCCCCATCAAGACGGTGATTGAGAGTGATATTATAACTCGTCCCCATCGTGGGACCGCTGAGCCTGATCATTTGATCGGGACTGATCGTTTTGGTACATGCGATAGCAATCAGTACAACGCCCACAAGAAAACATAAGGCCACCGTTCTGTTAATCCTTTTCATCTCAGTTTTCATGTTGATGTGGCTCTAATGTGATGATCCCAAGTATGATTTGAACACTGTTAATAACTTGGTATGGCACTGTTGTAGGTAGGGGGTTTTATTGGATCAGCCGCCGTGCAGTACCTGATCCATTAGACAGACAGGACCGTTGTCAGCGTCGATAAAGTTACCTACACCAACAATCTTGAATCACTGAAACTGATTGCGAAAAACATCGACGTCTTACCTTAACCCGAGAACAATTCCAATCAAGATTATTACTCCAAGCCAGGTATGGGATCGGAACATGTCGAAGGCTTCATCATGAGTAATCCCGCGTCGAACGATGATAACCTGGACTACCATTACAACAGATACCACCACAAGAGCAACTACGTACCAATAACCAATCTGTTCAAGTAGCCCCACAATGACCAGACACACAATCATTCCTGAAAATACCAACGCGATTGCAAGCCAAGCAAATCTTCCAAACAGAAGGGCTGATGATCCCACACCAATACGTCGATCATCTTCTTGATCTTGCATTGCATATATCGTGTCATATCCAATAGCCCAAAATACCGTTGCGAAAAAGATCAAAATTGCAGGAAGATCAATAGTTCCACGCAATGCAACCCAAGACATAACTGAACCCCAACCAAATGCAACGCCAAGTACAGCCTGAGGCATTGAAATCACTCGCTTTGCAAAGGGATACAGCCCCACCAATATCACGGCCACAAAACTCAGAATTAGCGTTAGTTTGTTAAGAAATACCAACAGGGATGCGGCAACACAAATCAAACAGATGAACACCAAAAGTGCTTCTCCCCGACTCAAGCGACCGGATGGGAGAGGTCGATGACGTGTGCGACCAACTTCTCGATCAATATCACGATCGATCACATCATTAATCACGCACCCAGCACTGCGCATCAGAAATGCCCCTATCACAAATATCGCGACAAGAAAAAATGGGGGATGTCCTCCGGCTGCAAAAACAAGAGCCCATAAGCAGGGCATCAGCAATAACACTGTCCCTGATTGATTCTGCAGACGAATTAACTCTGCAATTGCTTGTATTTTCAACATCATGGAAACTGACATCTACTCATTATTAGTACATGTGATCTAGCTCGGAAAGCTAGACGACATATGTCGTAACATTAACTCAACACTACAGTTTTTACACCCCAACAACATAAGTATCAGCCAAAAAGTCATGAAGAGATCGCCGACGCCTCGTTACCAAAGCCATAAGAAACCCTACACCAAAGAATACTCCTGAGATGAAATACCCTAAAGTTCGCACAATAATCATCGAAAGTGTGACATTTTTTCCGGTCATGCTCACAATCCTAATACGCATGATCGCTTTACCAGGAGTCTGTCCTCGATACGACGAAAATCCGATAAAATACGCAAGAAAAACAACGGGGCTTACGAGTCCAAACGGAAATAACAGCATGCTAATAAGATCATAGGATGGAGCATCATACCCAGCAACATTCAACCCAATCCACACCGCAAATATCCCTACACTCAACGTCATAAGCCATATAAGAGTGAGAAGTAAGATATCGATTTCAAAGGCCAGGACTCGCCTCCAGATTGTCGCAGACATTTGTCCCTATATGTTATTCAAATTCAGATTGTATAACACTTAGCGCAGCGATCGCTGCAGTTTCAGAACGCAATACGCGAGAACCAAGTGTGACGGTCTGATATCCACAATCCCTTGCGGCAACAACTTCCATTTCGGTAAAGCCTCCTTCCGGTCCAACCAGAAGACTGACCTGAGTGGGCCGTTGTTCTCCACGCAAGACACTAGCAAGACTCCGCTCTGTTTCGTTTTCCCACAACAACAATTTCACATCATAGTGCACTGATTGCTTGAGAAATATATTCAAGTTCGTAGGGCGGTGAATGATTGGGACATCCCATCGCTCAGTCTGCTGTGAAGCTTCAAGAGCAATACGATGCCAACGTGCGACCATCTGTTCGTATTGTGATACCTTTGCCTGCACAACTGTGTGACCAGTAACAAGTGGGACAAGATGAGCCACTCCCAATTCCGTTGTCTTCTGCAACATCCAAGACATCCGACTCGCTTTGATCACCGCATGTGCTATGGTAACAGCCACTGCGTGATTTGTCGGTTCTGAACAAACATCAACGATTTCGCCTGCTATCCTCTTCAGTTCAACTTCATCAAGCAGCACTTGATACCGGCGTCGGTTCTGATCTCCAAACCAAACCGACTCTCCTACTTTCACGCGAAGACTCCCACGAAGATGCTGGACCAACGGGCCAGTCACAATAAGCCGGTGATCATTGACACAATCAGAGGTAATAAAAAAAACAGGCATGTCCTGGGTCTTCACATCATCATGGATACACAGATTGTGTATATCACGACACCCAATTGGAAAATCCGTAGGGCTCAATCACATATGCCTACCGTACATAAAACCTGAACAAGACGGGATCGGTTGAAACAAGCAATCAAAACGCGTAGGACGCGTCAACCTACAAGCACGGAGTGGAGGAGATTAGAAAACATTAATCAAACAAATTTCTTATTTTGTCAACGATACCTTTACCAGCAGAGTCCATTTTCTCTCCACTTACTTCAGCATACTGAACAAGCAATTCACGTTCATCCTTTGACAAAGAAGTCGGAATGGTCAGCTTAACTCGAATTAGTTGATCACCGACTCCACGACCATTGAGCCTTGGAACCCCAAGTCCTTTCAAACGCAAGAGCTTATCTGGCTGAGTCCCTGCAGGAATATCAAATGGCACATTACCCTTCAACGTTGGAACCTCGACTCGAGCCCCAAGAATAGCAGCGATAAAATTCAAAGAAATCTCACACAGAACATCATTTCCCTTTCTTGAAAACACATCATGATCTTTAACCACAATCACGACATAGAGATTACCGGGAGGCCCGCCCTGTTCACCCAGTTCACCCTTACCAGTCAATTGAAGCTTCGTCCCAGTTTCCACTCCTGCAGGAATATTGACTGATAAGGAATGTTCTTTATAGACCTTTTTCTGCCCCCTACAAGTTTTGCATGGGTCAGTAATAAGCTCACCTTCACCCTGACATTGACTACACGTGGTGGCAACTTGAAAAAACCCTTGTTGTAATCGCATCTGCCCAGTTCCCGAACAAGTTCTACAGGTACGAACCGAAGCACTACTTTTTGCACCACTGCCTTTACAAACTGAACAACTTTCCCAGCGTGGAACCTTAATCGTAACTTCTTTCCCAAACACTGCCTCTTCAAAAGAAACTTCTAAGTTATAGCGAAGATGGTTTCCACGTTTTGCACGACCACGTGATCTTGGGCCTCCTCCACCAAAAACATCCTCAAAGATGTCTGTAAACACATCGGCAGCACCACCTTGCCCAAATCCAAAACCCCCATGGCCTCCACCCTGTTCAAATGCCGCATGGCCAAAAGTATCGTAATTACGACGCTTTTCTGAATCGCTAAGAACCTCATATGCTTCATTTAATTCTTTGAATCTATCTTCAGCTTGCTTGTTCCCAGGATTACGATCAGGATGGCACTTCAGCGCATGCTTTCGAAATGCCTTTTTCAGCGTATCTTGACCAGCTTGGCGATCAACACCAAGCACATCATAGTAATCCCGTTTAGCCAACGTAAGCTCCCTTAATTAATTTTCCTTTTCCGTAAATTCAGCCTCAACAACCTTTGCATCAGATTTCTCTTCCTCTGAGTTTCCAGCCTGATCTTCTGGATTATCTTGAGCAACGTCTTGTTCTGCAGAAGTTTTCTTATACATCTCTTCTGCCAGTTTATGCGAGGCTTGGCTCAATGCCGCAATTTCTGTGCGAATAGCCTCAGGGTCTGTACCCTTCATTGCTTCACGAGTTGAAGCAATCTTGGCTTGAATATCAGTTTTTTCTTCCTCAGACACTTTATCGCCATGTTCATTGAGCGACTTCTCGACATTGTACACCAACGTATCAGCCTCGTTCATGACCTCAACCAATGCCCGCTTCTGTTTATCTTCTTCCGCGTGTTCTTCCCCTTCTCGAACTAGCGCTTCGATTTCTTCCTTACTCAAACCACTGGAAGCAGTGATCTGAATCGATTGTTCCTTCTTAGTCGCCATATCTTTCGCCGAAACATGAACAATCCCATTGGCATCAATATCAAACGCGACCTCAATCTGAGGCATACCTCGAGGAGCAGGGGGAATACCGACCAAATCAAACTGCCCAAGCAACTTATTGTCAGCCGCCATTTCGCGTTCACCTTGAAACACCCTAATGGTCACCGCTGTCTGGTTATCTGCGGCAGTCGAAAACACCTGACTCTTTTTCGTAGGAATAGTCGTGTTTCGCTCAATAAGGTGTGTAGACACGCCACCTAATGTTTCAATTCCAAGGGTCAACGGAGTGACATCAAGGAGCAAAACATCTTTAACGTCACCTTTTAGCACTCCCCCTTGAATAGCTGCTCCAATTGCCACGACTTCATCAGGATTTACTCCCCTGTGAGGCTCTTTCCCAAAGAATTCCTTCACAACCTCCTGGATCTTAGGCATGCGCGTCATTCCTCCAACCATGACCACTTGATTCATGTCATGTGGTTCACCCCCAGCATCCTCAAGAGCCTTACGACACGGACCAATCGTCCGTTGCACTAAATCATCAACCAACTGTTCGAATTTCGCCCGAGTCAGTTTGATGACCATATGCTTCGGACCACTTTCATCAGCCGTTATAAACGGAAGATTGATCTCTGTCTCCATGGAAGACGATAATTCAATCTTAGCTCGTTCCGCAGATTCTTTCAGGCGTTGCAGTGCCATTCGATCATTTTTCAGATCAATGCCTTGATCTCGTTTAAACTCATCAACCAACCAATCAATAATCCGAAGGTCAAAGTCATCACCACCCAAGTAGGTATCCCCATTGGTCGCTTTCACCTCAAACACACCTTCCCCAATTTCGAGAACTGAGATATCAAAGGTCCCGCCACCAAGGTCAAATACCGCAATCCTCTGATCACCCTTTTTATCCATCCCATACGAAAGTGCTGCTGCTGTTGGTTCGTTGATAATCCGAAGGACATTGAGTCCAGCAATTTCCCCTGCATCTTTTGTTGCCTGCCGCTGGCTATCATCAAAGTACGCCGGAACCGTAATAACTGCATCATTGACGGATTCACCCAAAAAATCTTCAGCAGTTTGTTTCATTTTTTGGAGTATCATGGCTGAAATCTCTGCTGGGGTATATTTTTTTTCCCTTGCCAGCACCTGAGCATCTCCATTTTCATTGGAAACAATTTTATAGGGAAGACGGGTACTCGCTGACTGAACTTGATCAGAATCATATTTTCTACCAATCAATCTTTTGATAGAAAACAACGTGTTTTCTGGATTTGTAATGGCTTGACGTTTGGCAATTTGCCCGACGAGCCGCTCACCTTTATCCGTGATCGCAACCACAGAAGGTGTCGTACGATTACCTTCAGCATTAGCAATCACTTGGGGTTCACCCCCCGTCATAATCGACACACACGAGTTGGTCGTTCCAAGGTCGATTCCAATTGCCTTGTTACCCATAATTCTTTTCCTCCTTTACCTCCACTCTACTTACAGTAGCAAATTATAATTTTTACGATATCAGTTTTGGTTCTCATCGTTATCTACAGATTGAATACTCGTTGGAACTACGACTGTCACTAACGCCGGACGTAAAAGGCGATCATGAAGCCGATATCCCTTCTGCAACTCATCGGAAACCGTATTTTCCTGATATTCCTCGGTTTCGACACGAGACACAGCCTGGTGCACCTCAGGATCAAACTGAGTTCCCACACCAGCTACTGGGGTAACATTGAAACGGGTGAGTAGATCGGTGCATTCTTTGTATACAAGCTCTACTCCTTGACCCAAACTTCCTCCTTCAGTCCCCTCTTTCGCATGATGGAGAGCCCTCTCTAAATTGTCGATGATTAAGAGAAAATCCCTTAGTATCCGTTCATTTGCAAATTTTATCGACTCGCTACGCTCGCGAGCGGCTCGTTTCTTAAAGTTTTCAAATTCTGCCGCTACTCTAAGGTGCTTGTCCTTTGTTTCCTTCAGCTCCGTTTCAAGAGCAGGTAAATCCTCCATGTTGTCTACTACATCATCCGCTTTCACAGCAGCAGTTTCTTCTTCATCCTCAGACAAAAAGGCTGTTTGATCTCTAGTATCATTGCCGGATTCAGACTGAGCCTGTTCTGAAGGCGTTTCCTCTGTCATACTTTTTCGTCCGCCTCCCTAATTCTTCTATAAACACCAGTTTTCAAATCAGCAGACCAATCCCCATGTCCCTAGCAAGAGAGTAACCATGTATTGTGCCGAGTCAAGGGAAAAAAATATAAGAAAATACGAACTTCTATTATCCCAACAACTCTAGCATCCACAATATATAGAGGCTGAAAAGAATCCAGCTACTTGTCCACGTACTCAGAGGGTACACAAAAAAAATGTGTCCTCAGAGAACTCCTGCTTGGAGTATGGGAAAACATTCACCAAACGGCCATTCAATAGCATGAATGTCACGACATAAGCAGATAGCTTCCTATGGTTTATCAGTTTACTGCATGGAACGAACATGATTATACAAACAGCATCGCGCCATGACTTTACCAAAACACGAACGTCATAAAAGTTGATGAGAGCGGAGAAAGAGAGTGAAAATTGGAGAAACTAGGCCAAGAAACCACCAAGGACACACTGGTGTAGAGTCCTGCACAAATGGTGTATCAATGGCAAGTTCCCCTCATTAGACTTTTGCAATAACCTGTTCCGCCTATTTCATCCACACAAATGGTTTTGGATTCGTATTTCGCTATAATCATCGGCATAATGGTGAACATAACAGATGCAACAAAGACTACTAACTCAAGGCATTGTCTTAAAACCCATGTGGAAAATTAATGGTTTCGCCAAACCAGCATTGAACCTGTATATGGGGCAGCTCCACGATCGACGATTCAGAGTAATCCAACAGGGAATAGTCTTGCTATCCTCCATAGCACTTGGTTTTCTTCTTCATAGCTAATGATGAAAATTCCAATGTTTCGGATCAACGCGTTCATTGGCAAAGGTTTACAGGGCAATCCCGCCATCGTCTGTCTGCTCGAGGCATGGCTTGACGACCCCACTCTACAACACATTGCACGTGAGAATAACGTCTCGGAAACCGCATTTCTTGTCAAGCGTCATTCTGAATATGAGTTGCGCTGGTTTACACAAAATTTTGAAGTCGACCTATGCGGGCACGCCACTCTAGCAAGTGGCATGGTCATATGTTCATACGTAAATACAGCCCGTTCTCATGTACAGTTTACGACACCTAGTGGAACAGTCCACGTCGAAAAGAGTGGAGATCTCTTTTCAATGAACTTTCCCTCGAGGCCACCAGAACAATCAGCATCGAGTTCCACTCTTATCAAAGGCTTAGGAATGGTACCGAACGAAGTACTTCAATCACGCGATCTGCTTGTAGTATTTAACGATGAAGCACAGATTCGAAACATGACACCCAATATCCATATCTTAGCCAAAATCAACAATGTGTTTGGGATTATCGTGACGGCACCAGGAATGACCGTCGATTTCGTATCAAGATTTTTCTCCCCCAACTCGGGGATTCCAGAAGATCCTGTCACAGGATCAGCACACTGCACATTGATACCCTATTGGGCTTCTCGCCTAGGCAAAAATATATTACACGCACAACAACTCTCTGTCCGAGGAGGAGAATTGTTTTGTACACACAACGGCGAACGCGTCACTATTGCCGGAAGAGCCGCCGTCAAACAGCAATGGGAAATAGAGATAATGTGAACACACAAACACGAGTGTCAGCGCCAGATACATTAACTCGTCCTGATCAGTTTTTTGTAGCGAACACGATGAGGGCGTTCAGCTTCTTTACCTAGACGTTTTTTTCGGTCAGTTTCGTATGCTGAATAATTACCTTCAAACCACACCACCTTACTTTCACCTTCAAATGACAGGATGTGGGTAGCTGTGCGATCGAGAAACCAACGATCGTGGCTAACCACAACACAGCAACCACCAAAGCCATCAATCCCTTCTTCAAGTGCACGAAGGGTGTTCACATCGAGATCATTTGTCGGTTCGTCTAAGAGTAATAGATTTGCTCCCTCTTTGAGCATACACGCGAGATGAACACGATTGCGCTCTCCTCCCGAGAGCTCAGCGACTTTTTTCTGTTGATCAGAGCCTGAAAAATTGAAGCGAGAAACGTATCCTCGTGAGTGCATCTCCACTTTCCCCAAAGTCACGGTTTCAGATTCGTTTGATATAACTTCCCAAACAGACTTGCTTCCATCAAGTGTCCGATCCTGATCCACATATCCAATTTTCACTGTTTCTCCAACGTGAAACGAACCAACATCGGGTTTCTCTTTTCCCGTTATAATTCTCAACAATGTCGTTTTTCCAGCCCCATTGCCTCCAATCACACCTACCACTCCACCACGAGGCAAATTAAACGACAAGTTTTCAAATAGTACTCTATCGTCAAATGATTTACTCAGGTCCTTCGCTTCAAGGACAATATCACCAAGGCGAGGACCGGGTGGAATGTAGATTTCAAGGGCATCCTGCTTTTTCTCTTGAGATTCTTCTAACAATTGCTCATAGCGCGAAACACGTGCTTTACCTTTGGCTTGACGCCCTTTTGGAGACATCCTCACCCATTCTAATTCCCGTTCAAGAGTTTTCTGTCGCTTATCTTCGTCCTTACCCTCCTGCGCCAAACGTTGTTGCTTCTGATCCAGCCAAGAGGAGTAATTCCCCTGAAACGGAATCCCTTGCCCCCGATCCAGTTCAAGAATCCATCCCGCAACATTGTCTAAAAAATACCTGTCATGGGTCACTGCAACAATAGTCCCTTTGTATTGACGCAAATGCTGTTCAAGCCATTGCACAGATTCCGCATCAAGGTGATTGGTAGGTTCATCGAGCAGAAGAATATGAGGCTCTTGAATTAGCAAACGGCAAAGAGCTACCCGCCGACGTTCGCCTCCCGAAAGGATATCAACGGAGGTATCTGCAGGTGGACACCGCAGAGCGTCCATGGCAACCTCAAGTTGATTTTCGAGTTCCCACCCATCTACCGCTTCGATTTTTTCATGAAGCTGCCCTTGCTTTTCAATCAACTGATTTAAAACGTCAGGATCGAGACTTTCATCGCAAAGAGCATTTCCAACTTCCTCGAATTCATGTAATAGCGAGATCACCTCCTGTCGACCCTCTTCAATCACTTGTTTAACCGTTTTTCCTTTTTCAAGATAAGGCTCTTGTTCAAGCAGGCCTACGGTATAGCCCTTCGACATGGTCACCTCACCAAGATATCCTGTGTCAACTCCAGCTATGATCCGCAAAAGTGTACTTTTGCCAGAACCATTTAACCCGAGAACCCCAATTTTCGCACCGTAATAAAACGACAGGTATATATCTTTGAGAACTTGCTTCTTCGGCGGATGGACTCGTCCAACTCCAACGAGTGAAAATATTATTTTCTTATCGTCTACGCTCATATCACTGTTACGCCTTTCTATCGGGTCGATTCACCCAAAAATTCCTTGAGATTCCATAATGGATCGAAGTTCTCTATCAGTATTTTCTTTTTCTTCGGTAACTTTCATCCACTGATGTTCTGCCTGGCGAATTTCTTGCTCAAGGCAACTTATTTCCTTCACAATCTCACTCGCGCGTTCCCAAGAATGATTTTTAGTCAACTCTTCATTGAGATCTTCGATCCGCTTCTGTGAGTGACTCATTACTTGCTCTACAACCACTGATTCCTTCTCATGGTTTCGCCGTTTCCGTTCAAGTTGCTTTCGTTTTTCTTTGTAGTTGGTTTTCTCTTGAGACCCAGGAGGTATCGCCTTAATAATGGTTTCGTTGCCCCGTTTTTCTATGGGCTGTCCAACTTCGGAGAAGGCTCCTTTTTGCAAACTCCAGACATACTCGTCATAGGTTCCAGGGTACAACTGGACACGACCATCCTTGACTTCGAGAATTTTTGTGGCTACCCGCTGCACAAATCCTCGATCGTGACTCACAAACACGACAGTTCCTGGATATACTTTAAGAGCTTGGGTAAGTACTTCTACCGTATCGAAATCCAAATGATTGATTGGCTCATCAAGGATGAGAACAGGAGATTTGCTTAACAGAATTTTCCCTAGAGCAACCCGTGCTTTTTCGCCTCCGGATAACACACACACTTTCTTTTCAGCAGCATCTCCAGAAAAGAGAAGGGAACCCGCCAAATCCCTAATTTCTTGAGGCGTAATATCAAGATGGGCTCCCCTCTGCAATTCGCCAAGAACTGTACGGTTAGGATCAAGCTCTTCGGAAACGTGTTGTGCGTAATATCCAATTTTCACTTGGTATCCATATTTCACAACACCGCACATCGGAGTGAGAATATTGGCTAGCCCTTTGAGCAATGTTGATTTACCCTGTCCATTTAATCCAACAACTGCAAGGTGATCACCACTCAAAAGATCAAGGTCTATATCACACAGAACCTGCCGATCAGCATAGCCCAGAGCAAGGGACCGTACCTCAACAGCAATCCTGCCTATGCGAGGAGGATGGGGAATTCTAATCATAGCTGTAACAGGTAACGCCTTGACTTCAATACGCTCCAATCGAGTCAAGGACTTTAGCCGAGCTTGTGCCTGCCTTGCCTTTGTAGCCTTTGCCCCAAACTTGGCTGCAAAATCGAGAATACTTTTCCGTTTCATCTCGACCGACATCGCGCGTTTTTCGAGTTGCTCTCTCAAAAGAGCTTTCTGTTCAAAATAGTCATCGATCGTTCCAGGGTATTTGGTGATTTCACCGCTTTCTATTTCAACGATATGGTCTGTTGTTCGTCGCAAAAATTCCCTATCATGAGAGATAAGCATGAATGCACCCCGATACTCCTGAAGAAACTTCTCCAGCACCAGCAAGGTTTCAAGATCTAAATAGTTTGTCGGCTCGTCCAATAGCATGAGATTAGGCTCACCCCCAATCAGATGAAGCAATCGACATCTCATCTGATAACCACCGCTGAGGGATACAATAGGTACATGGAACATCTCCTCACTCAATCCCAGTCCATGCCCGAGAGTCTTGAGTTCCCATTTGGGTATTAGACATTTATCGAGGTACTGCTCGAGGGTCTCATCAATTTCCCAAGTTTTTTCCTGAACAAGATATCCCAAGCGAAGGGTATTGGATTGAACAAGAGTCCCCTCATCCAACGTTTCTTCACCGGAACATACTTTAAATAGCGTCGTTTTCCCGGTTCCATTTGGACCAATGACTCCAACATGTTCTCCTTCATTGATCGCAACGGTCGCAAAATTAAAGAGTTTTTTCATCCCGAATGTTTTAGACCCAGCTTGGAGTTGAATCAGATTTGCAGCCATAACAATGCATGATATCACAGTTGTTTTTCAGGTTAAGCTCGTCGGCTGATACGCACGAAACTAATATTGGGTCGACGTGTAATCGAAAGAAAACCCCGTCGGCTTGCAAACCACTAGAAGGTGTGCTATCTGTTCCTGATTTGCCAGAAGCATTTTTCTGTGCGGCCACTTTAGAGTCTATAGGGGGATAGCAACGTGAATCTTCATGTCAAAGAGCTAATTGACGCCGGAATCCATTTTGGACACCCTACAAATCGCTGGAATCCCAAGATGAAAAAGTTCATTCATGGCGAGCGTAGCGGTGTCTACATTATAGATCTCCACCAAACGATGGAGCGTCTCCAAACTGCATACAATTTCATTCGAGACCTTGTCGCCAATGGACAATCTGTTCTTTTCGTCGGCACCAAACGCCAAGCTGTCCCTCTCATTGCGGAGGAAGCCAAACGCTGCCAGATGTTTTATGTCAATCAACGATGGCTCGGTGGAATGCTCACCAACCTCAAAACAATTCGTCAGAGCATCGTAAAACTAGATAAGATGGACATTGCGCAAGCCAATGGAACCTACGATCAACTCCCAAAAAAGGAAGTGCTTCGATTGGAAAAGGAGCGTGGGAAACTTGATCGAAACCTCTCAGGTATTAGAAAAATGGACACTCTTCCGGGCTGCCTAGTGGTGACGGATACCCGTATTGAACAAATTGCCATGATGGAAGCCAAACGTTTAGAAATTCCTCTCGTCGCAATTTTAGACACGAACAGTGACCCTGATGGCGTGCAGTATCCCATTCCTGGCAATGATGACACAGTAAAAGGCATTCGACTGATTCTCTCCACACTGGCTAATGCCGTAATCGAAGGTCAGCAAATCAATTCCAAGCGACGAGAAGACCTTAAGACAGAGTCTGCGGCGGTAATACCACAAGAGATTCCTTCGAATACGCTTCCAATAGGGTTCGAACCTGGGGAAAGGATTATCGCACCTCCAGGATAAGTGCACACATACCGTCTTCATCGGCATCACGCAGAAGACCACCAATTTGAACAGAAGATCGAGATAGGAGGGCTACGTTACCGATGGGCGAAGGACCGGCACTGATAAAGGAATTACGAGAGAAAACTGGGGCGGGAATCATGGACTGCAAACGAGCCCTGAGTGAATCTGGAAATAGTGTTGACCAGGCCATTAAACTCCTCCGTGAGAAAGGGCTCGCTGCCGCGCAGCGACGGGAAGGACGGAGTGCCAAAGAAGGAACCATCTCGTCATATATTCATCCAGGTAGCCGAATTGGAGTGCTCTTAGAAGCTCGATGTGAAACAGATTTTGTCGCGCGTACAGACGTATTCCAAGCATTGGTAAAGGATCTTGGAATGCATATTGCGGCAACAGGACCTCACTATCTTGACCGAGCTGATGTTCCGGAATCTATCATTGAGTCAGAAAGAGAAGTGTACCTTGCACAAGCAAAAGAATTGAATAAACCTGAAGCAGCCCTTAAAAAGATTGTTGAGGGAAAAGTTGAAAAGTTCTATTCCGACATCTGCTTACTTGAACAACCCTTCGTCAAAGATCAGAAAAAAACCATAAAGGAGCTTCTTCTAGAAGCCTCTGCGCAACTGGGAGAAAGGGTGGACATTCAGCGTTTTTCACTGTATCGACTCGGAGATTCATGAGTGTTCAAAAATATCGCCGTATCCTGCTAAAAATCAGCGGGGAAGTGCTTGCTGGAGACCAAGCGTTCGGTATTGACTCCCAAGTGCTTGACGGACTTGCCGAAGAAATCGGTGAAATTACCTCGATGGGAGTCGAGGTGGGCATCGTAATCGGAGGTGGAAATATCTTCCGTGGGATTGCTGGCACAGCAACA
>DCWI01000092.1 GCA_002328825.1 Nitrospiraceae bacterium UBA2166
GCTGCAAAACGAATAGGTTTTTCGCCACTAAGATGAGCAGGCGTCAAGGCGTATGTGCCTCGTATTGACACAGTCCAAATCCGACAAGCCGTAATCCCATCGGCCCCAGTGAGAACATAGGCGGCACCTCCAGCAACTCCACCAAGCAACGCATATGCGATTTTTGCCGGCGTGTAAAACAAATTGGCGAAGAAAGCACCTATCTCAGCACCCTCCTCAGAAACTTCAGACACTGAGACCTCCGCACGTACAGACGATATCACGGAAAATTGACAAACCAGCAGGAGCAAAATACCAATTGCAAGTACCCTTTTTGTCGGCAATGCCATCGCTGTGACCTCCCTGATCGTCACCAATTTGTATTTTCATCATGCTACCATTCCACACAACATCACTCCTATATGTTCCTGTACTCATTGCGTGTACCTTATATTCAGATAGCAATCACACCACCGACAGCATGCAAATCATTCTGCCCTAACATGCTGCTCTAAAAATGTCATAAATCACACGAATGACAATAGCAGTCGTTATCGTTCTGCCTGAAGACCATGCGACGCACTATCGCAAGAATATTATTCTTTTTATTCGCATATTTATCAACAGAAAAACAACATCGTATAGTATATTTTAACATCTTGATATTGACATCTTGGTATTGAGTGATTACAAATCAAGCATTGCTTGTTATTCCTAACAAAAAATTTCCCCTCAATAGGCTCGCTGTCAGCATTGCCTTCCTTGTCATGCAAGTTTTTTCAGCTTCGCAAGCATTTGCCTCCCCAGAAAACACTTTATACGAAAACGAAATAATTACAGCCCTTGAACATAACACGATCAAATCGGAAGCGGAGCAAACACGGGAAACACACAATCATCAGCTGCCAATATCAATGAAACAACCTGCTTCACCAAACACCAGCGAACTGTTAAATCAAGTGGAATGGAGCCCTGGGAACGGCATGTCCTTTGGGTCAAAAAATGGAAATTACCTGACAAACATAAGGTTTAGGCTTCAAAGTCGTTTTTCCACCCCATTCGACTCCGATCCCAGAACGATTGAAGGCTTTGATGCGCAAAATTCCACCTCTTTCAATCTCCGTCGGGCTAGAATTAAGGTAGGCGGTCATGGCTACAAACCATGGATTGGGTATTACTTCGAGTATGATTGGACTTCGTCGTCACTATTAGACTGGCGCATCTCACTTGGAAAATATGAATGGTTCAAGGTCCGCATTGGACAATGGAAAATCAACTATAACCGTGAACGAGTCGATTCCTCAGGAAAACAACAATTTGTGGAGCGCTCAATAGTAAATCGTGAATTTACGGTTGACCGGCAAAAGGGTGTCATGGCGTACGGTCGTCTATTCTCAGGAACATTAACCGACCTGAGTTACTACGCAGGCGCCTTTACAGGGACAGGTCGAGGCACGCAACTTAACGATGACACGGACTTGATGTATATGGGAAGATTGCAATGGAATTTTCTCGGCCGGGAGCTCAAGTTTTCCCAGAGTGACGTAGAGTTTCATGAAAAACCTTCAGGCAGCCTTGCATTCGGTTATGCAACGGTCAACAATAATTGCACTCGATTTTCCAGTGAAGGATGTGGCAACCTAGACGGATTTATTAGTTCTAATGATACAGAGGCCGGTCAGTTTCGAATCAATCAAATGGTGGAGGAATTCGCTTTCAAATGGCGTGGCTACTCAATCCAGCACGAATTTCATTGGAAACAAATTAAAGATTCAGTTGAAGGCCTCCAAACAAATCTCAGAGGGAGTTATACTCAGGCAGGATTTTTCCCTCATTCCCTGATCAATGAAATTCCCAAACAACTCGAGTTAGCAGGGCGCTATGCGTTTGTCGATCCCAACACATCGGTGAAACATGTGGGAATAGACAAACGTGAGGAAGTAAGCGCTGCCATCAACTGGTTTTTCTCCGGACACAACAACAAGGTCACCCTTGGGATCAGCCATCTAACCATTGCAGAGTTGCACGCAAAGAACCGCAATGATGAACGAGTTCAACTCCAGTGGGATATCTCTTTCTAGCGAACACACAACCACACTGCTCACCCTGCCAGAGGAGAAACGAATGATTGTACGTCGCATCGCAAACAGCCTGATAGGAATTGGGTTACTTGGATTGTTTATCTGTAGCAACGTGTTTGCCCAAAGCGTCATCCCAATTGATCCATCACTCAAACCCTATACTAGAACCAGTGGTATCTCCGGAAAGCTCGACAGCATTGGTTCTGATACTCTGAACAATCTCATGACTCTCTGGGCCGAAGGATTTCGCAAATACTATCCGGGCGTGAAAATTCAGATTGAAGGAAAAGGATCGAGCACAGCCCCTCCTGCCCTCATCAATAGAACAGCCCATGTTGGTCCAATGTCCCGAAAAATGAAAGGCACAGAGCTCGATCAATTTGAGGACACCTTCGGATATCCGCCGACAGTATTCAGAATTGCTGTGGATGCACTCGCAGTGTATGTCAATAAGGACAATCCCATCCCGGGAATGACCTTGGCCGAGCTTGATGCTGTCTTTTCCAAACAACGACGTCGGAAACATGCCGTCCAAATCACAAAATGGAAGGACATAAAAATCAAAGACCCGCTCGCACAATCTACCGTAAGTCTCTATGGCCGCAACGCAGCTTCCGGCACCTATGGCTTCTTCAAAAAAATAGTCTTGAAGAACGGCGATTTTAAAGATATCGTCAAGGAACAACCCGGATCGGCCTCTGTGGTGCAGGGAATCAGCAAAGATATCGCAGGAATCGGCTATAGCGGGATTGGTTACAAAACATCGGGAGTGCGCATCGTTCCACTCGCGCTTTCTGATGGAACCCCACTTGTGCCGGCCAACTACGCCAACATCATCAATGGATCCTATCCTCTCTGGCGGCATCTCTATGTCTATATCAACAAACCGCCTTACGACTCAGTATCCCCACTTGTTACTCAATTTCTAACCTATATCTACAGCAAGGAGGGGCAGCAAATAGTGGCCAAAGATGGATATTACCCACTCTCCGCGAATGACGTAAGCGAGGAACTTAAAAAACTGAATTAACGAAGAATAGTTACTGCCTAACCTCACCACTCATACCAAAGATGAGGAAATAAACACTGTTGGGCCATGGATACATCACTTTCATGTCCATCTCCTGATACCGCGCGAGAAGACCACTGCCCAACCTCTTAGGCAGCCTAGAGTATTCCCAATAACGCTTCCACACAATCATCACTACCTTCCTCATTTTCTGTTCTTCTTTTTTTCGCCACTATTCACCCACTAAACACCACTACTGTACTACTATCCACGCTAAAACCTCATATAATGATATTATTATTACACTAAATGGTTATTTATATGCTAAAATTATCATCTCATGCGAACTATCACTGGACTTTTTGTCGCCGCGATATTGTTCATCGCCCCCATAGCCTGCCCTTTAATCGACTGTGCGTTGGCCACAAGTCTCCAGTCAAATGCCCCAGCGGACCATGAGCTAATCCAAACCAACGAAACCACATGGTCTCGCCATTTGCATTCTAAATCGACTCTTCCGAAGTGGATTGATCTCGGCATTGAACAACGTACCCGAGTGGAAAGTTTTGATCACCCTTTTCGCCCCGGCGAATTCAACACCGACACCCAAATGCCTCTTCGCTCACGTGTACGATTTGGCCTGAACGGTCCATCCAGCCGCATCCTTTTTGAGGGACAAGATTCTCGAAGCCTAGGCGTGACTCAAGGAGAATTTACGAACACCAGAGTGAAAAACACCACCGATGTACTCCAACTGTTCGGCTCGTTTACACTGCGTAATGTCTTGGGTACAAGCCTTCGTACCGACATCCACATCGGCCGCATGACGATGGATTTCGGTCACCGCCGCTACGTCGCCAGAAACGATTTCCGCAATACGACGAACTCATTTAATGGCATTCATTGGCAAGTGACACGTGAAACAGATTGGCGAATCCGAGCGTTTTTTACTCTCCCAACCATCCGCCACGAACAACGTGCCGATACGTTTGATCAGAACTTTAGCTTTTGGGGAACCTATTACGAAACCGAGCAGATCCCATGGATTCGCAGCAATCTCTATTACTTCGGTCTGAATGACCAACGCTCGACCAACATCAACCACCGACAACTCCATACCTTTGGAGGACGCGTGTATACACCGCCAAAGATCGGGAAGATTGACTATGAAATCGAAGTGGCCGGGCAAGGAGGGAAAAAAGGCACAAAAGATCATTCCGCCTACAATCCTCACATGGAGATCGGATACACGTTCAATCTACCATGGTCGCCACGTCTACTCGCACAATATGACTATGCAAGTGGCACGCACTCACCAAACGGCAATCAGAGTCACACCTTTGACAAGCTATTTGGAGCACGGCGATTTGAACTGGCGCCGACAGGAATATTTGGCCCGTTTGATCGATCCAACATAAGTTCACCCGGCTGGCGTGTCATGGCCCAACCATCCAGAGGATGGAACCTCCACCTCAAACACCGGATCTGGCATTTAGCCCAGGCACGCGATCAGTTCGCAGGGTCAGGACTTCAAGACGCAACAGGAAGATCAGGAAAATTTCTCGGCCAAGATATTGAACTGCGAGCGCAATGGAAGGTCAACGCCAACATGGAATTTGACCTAGGATATGATCATTGGTTCAAGGGTAGTTTTTTTGCTCGGCTTCCCACATCAGCAGCATTGCCAGCAGGCGGGGAGAAAGATACAAATTATTTTTATCTGTTAACGAAGGTGAGATTCTGACTGCGGATACCCATCTGGTATTTGTGTACCCTGTGCACTTTCAGGAACTGAAGGCGTAAAGCCCTCAGTTCCTGATCAAGTGTTAGAACGAGTAGATCAGCTGCGCTCCGATAGTGGTTTGATTATTGGAAAGTTCATCGGCCGCATCCGTTCCAAAGACGTTTTGATTGGATATGTCATACCGATATTCAAGCCTCGTCATCAGGTCGGGCGTCAGTTGATAGGAAGACGTAAGCGTCAGCCCATACAACACTTGATCAATCCCGGTTCGCGCACCTTCGTAGTCATCAAACCGCTCGCCACGAAGAGTGAACCCTAATTTCTCAGTGGGAGTGTAATTTGCATACCCAACGAGCGCATTCCATTCACCGCCATGGCCTAACAATGCCCGTGAGTTTTGACCAAACGCGCTATCCGAAAAATCTGGGTCAAAAATTCCCTCTGATCGATCAAACAAGGCAGAGCTTCTTGCTCCATCCTGTTGCTCTTTCCCATAGTTAACCTGGGTAACGAACTTGAATCGAGAACTTGGCGTATAGGTCATCACGGTATCATAGAAAAACCGCTGGCTGCTCGTGCGTTCGTCTTGTTCAGATCCGTAATAGATGGCGTGGTTCCAAGAAACCTTGTCAGTCAAATCGAGTGATACCCCAGCTTCGAGGGTCTTAGCGTCATTGTTGTCATCTAAGTTATCCCAGCCATTGAGGGCACCTAATGTCAGACCAACCTTCGAACTGACATCATAACTGAGCCGCAGACCAGTATGAGTTTTTGGCCCGAATCCAAAAGCATATGAATTCGAAAAGTTCATGTTCTCGTTGCTGTTGATATTCTCTGCTCCGCCAAGAGTTCTAAATATCCCAGCCGTCACAGTCAGCCCCTTCCCAACAGGAAGAAGATAGTTCACATAGGCCTCCTGAAAATCAACCTGATCAGTGGCATTCGTACCATCCTGAGCGGAGACATCAGCATTCTTTCCGAAATCAAGTGCGACAAAGAATCCAGCCCGGCTCTCAGCTGTCGCTTCTTTTCCCATAAACAGATGAGCGGTGTTCATCCGAAAAGAATCAGCTTCAGTATCGTAGACCCGGCCATTACTCTGCCTGTCTGCCGGTTCATTCAAATTCGTCGAATATGAGGTGTCAACAAACCCTCCGACCGAAATTCCTGCCTTTTCAAGCATAGACTTTTCACCGGCACTAGCCCACGCCGCGCCAAAAAGAATAAATGCCCCTACCATGAGCACGATCGTAACATTCACAAAACATTGCCTCGTCATTCTTCCTCCTTACGATGCTGTTAGTTGGTAATCTGAGAAGCACTGCGTGAAGAAGTATCCGTTTGCAGTCATACCGACAAGCATCACATTGTTAGTACGACCAAAGACAGAACCCTCAAAACACCTGCCTTGCCCTCGCCAGCACTCCCAGTCCGCATCCTACACGAAACCAGCACACGGCTTAGCGGACGTACAGTACCGCAGATCGTCAATCTTAGACTGTGATGCAGGTTACGGATGGGCGGGCGCCTGGCCAACACGTTCCGATGGCCTAGCGCCTACCCTTAGACTACGCGCTCGACCGTTTCCCCATTTCCGTGATTAGAATTTCACCAACACGTTAATCCGCGACTTTATACGCATAGGGCTATCCGCGTCGAATGATGAATTCCCTTGCCATCTGGAAAGCTCCTCATTCTCTCGATACTGCAGGTAGGTGTCCCAGATCAGTGACACATTCTTTTGAACTTGGTACTCCAAAAAGATAGTTTGGGTCTGGGTATTGGTGAATTGAAGATCGTCACTGTTGTATTGCCCAATCGCAGCATCGGCTTCAATATCGGCATACCCATAGCCTATGAGCCAGTCACCAGGCTTACGCAATTTACCCACAGTGGCATAGACTTGAAATGCATCGTTTTCCTTGCCTATTTCATTCCCAGCAAAGTCGCTCCCGGCCTTAGCGCCAAAGTTATGGGCAATATCGAAGAAAAACCCAATAGGTAGCCCCATGAATTCGGCATCATACTGTCCATTGATTTCGAGAATTTGATAATCCGACACAAAGCTACAGTCCCGCGTTTTCCCATCACCGTTGCACTTTGCTATTCTCCCAGTACCATCATCATTCATCGGCCCACGGAGCTTGTTCGTCATGTTGCCAAGTGGCCCTTCCCTAGCCCCTAATTGGCCCCCAGCGATGGAATCGGCATTCTCATACGCATAGAAAGCCGTTCCAAATTTCGCTTTTCCTGCGCCTAACCCAAATTCCTCCAGTCCTGGGGTATCAAGAGATGCCAAGGCCTGTCCACCAAACATGAGATTGCCAGGATTCTTGTTGCCAATGTCCAAACGTCTTACGCCTTGATCATCAAAATCTTTCGCTTCATCAAACTGATCCACTACGAGCACACCACCGGTGACCCCTAATTCCGAGAATATTCCAACATCCTTACGATGAAACTGCTGCACGATCCCCTCTGGCTGGACATCGTTATCCCACACGATCTCAGCCGTCATGTTACCCGCTGACGGACGCCACCACGGCACACCAAACTTTCCGCCTGTCGTCGTCGACCATTCGTTTGGTTTATACCGTAAATATGCATTATCAAGATTCAAAAATGTTTTCCGGCTGAACCCATCACTTAGATTTATTTCCGCCGTATTTACAAAATTCGGATTTCCTGACCCCATTCGGAACCCAGCAGTCAAGTCATCAGTGACCTGCGCTGTCAATCCAAAACGCAGCCTCATCCGTTGCCGATATCGGTCAGCACCATCCGAAAAATTCCTATTTTTATTGTACTCCGTCCGCAAACGCAAGTCTCCTTGAAATCGCAACCGCTCAGCAATCTCAGCCCCCACTCGCCCACCAAGTATAGGCACCTTATCCGGTGGAATTTTTGTTACCAACTCCTCAACCTGAGCCTTGAGCTTAGCAAGATCATCATCTTCCTGTGACCCTGCCACTCCGGCAAGAGAAATCGAATCCGGATATTCTTCCGCGGCCGCCTGAGGTAGCCCTCCATTAAGGAACCCAGTAGACAGCAGAACCCCTATTCCTGCGATGACGATTGTCATGAGTTTGCATTGCATCATGATTGTCTTCATATCCCCACTCTCCTATTCATCTTCACCCACATTTTCATAGAGCACGGCAGCACCTCCCTCCTTTAAGGTTGGGGAAACATCTCCTGCCGCAAATCCTCAAACTCTTCCTCCATGAGCTGCCTATGAAATCGGCTAAGTCGCGCACTCTCCTCGGCAGACTCTAACGCCTGCTTAGCAAGCTGGCGGTAATGCACCGCTAACACTGAATCTATTCCTTGAATTTCCATGTGGGAAGTCGCCCTCTCAAGATATTGCTCGGCCTTGCGCCGCTGCTTTTCCGCTTCCTTTGAGTAAAAAATGGATCGCGAAACGTTACTCCCCTGAGGCCCCTCAAGCTCAGCGATATTCTCGGAATACGAAGGATCCCCATTCGTCACACATCCCCATGGCAGCATACTCAAAGTCACGACGAACAGCAGACTCCACAAGAGGTGGATTCCTGTACGACTCAAAAGCCCCACACCAGCACTCGTGGATTCCATGCCCAAGGCAAACCTCTCAGAGATCGGCCGAATGTATCATGCGGCCAAAAGTGCTGTCAATTTCTGCATCCCTCCAAACAGAGGTGATCAGACATGCCTATTCCACGAAAATAATGGTCGGTAGCACCATTGCTGCTCCATCTCCTAATACCACCGCAACTGAAGCATTACTTGTGCTTGATCGTTATTGTAGGTATCCATCGCGGCATCACGGCCACTGAGCCCATCACGATTGCGAATCTCGTAGTTCATCATGATTTTCGATTGGATGCACCCGGTTGATTAATGAGGTAGTAATTTGCTCCAAGGGTGAGCCGTGTGTATGTATTGTTAGCCACGTTATTGGGATCCAGCCATTCATACCGGATGGTCGGTTCCCATTGGTTTTCAAATTTATACTTGGCATACAGATAGCCGGTCGTCCGTTGGGCGCCCGCCGTCGAGGCAAACCCGGTTACATCCGTCGCCCCTCGACTCACCGCTCCGGGAGCATCGTGCCCCGTGATGTACTCGCCTTGTAACCACAAACCGTTGTGGTCGGCAATAGGGCTGGACGAAGTCTTCATATCGGTTCCGGGTGTCCAACGAAAGTCAAGTCCCAACCGATCGTATTTGCCGTCCCCTCGTCCGAAGACGTTATTGTTTACAGCCGTTGAATGTCCAAACATGGTGGAGGCACTCACCCAAAAGCCTTTAAAAGGATGATATCGGATACGCCCAATAAAATCTTTCTGTGAATTATTATCGAATGCACCACCAAACTTACCATTGACACTGTTCCCATTCATTATGAGCGCATTGTATTCAAGGTAGTTGTCTGGACCAAACCGTACCGGAGTACCGATAAATTGCAAATACTGGTCACGTTCTTGAATGAACTCCACGGCATCTGCGCCAGTTCCTACGCCAGCGAGATACGGAAGCTCAATAAAGTCTAGCAATCCTGCAGAGGTATCAGCCGAAATCCCAAACGGAATACGCCATTGTCCAATTCGGACGGTGTGAACGTATGGAGCCATCCCTTTCAAAGACCCTGTAGGAGCAAGATCAATGAAGGCTTCACGCATAAGTTGTGTGTTGGTCGGATCCGCTTTTTCACCCGTTGGTGAAGTTGGTCGCCGAAGGTCTTGACTCGTAAAATTGGCCAGGATATGCCATTTTTTCACCTGAATGGGCCCAAAATTACCTAAGCTTCCCCGTAACGTGAACTCCGCTCGCTGAATGCTAAAATCATTGGTGCCAACGCCTTCCGGAGTATCTCTCTGGCTATCGCGATACCGAATTTGGAGTGAGTTCAATCCAAACGAGAGTTTGGGCAAATTCACCGGCGTGGATCGATCAAACGTGGGAAGTTTGCTCACTTGGGTTTTCCAGGCTTTCAACTCTTCAATCTCTTGTTCTTGTGTTTGCTCTTGCGCACTTACGCCTTGCTCGTCTTCAGGCGCTTGCAGCTTGTTATCCGTGATGAGACCCTTCTCAGGAAGAACATCCTTGCCCCCAGCAATCACATAGCCGGGACTCAGCATCAGCACAAACAATGCACCAATCAAAAACAGTTGACTCATTACCGCTCCTTTCTCCTCATCTTTCTCTCATCACGTATACACAACATCAATTCACCAATTGAGACAGCACGGCTTCCGAATAAGAAACTTTCGCCTATGGTAGCCACACGCGTTGCTTCAAGCAACCTGCAGTCGTGCTCACACGCTTGCCATACTGCTTTACGTCATCACAATCTTCCGCTCGTCATTGCTCCGCCGGAGCAGGGGCGAGTGACTCAGGTGATAATGTGCAACAGGATCATTCCTCCTACCACCACCATGAGCACACCGGCATACATTTCAAGGTGCGCTCGCTCAAGTTTTTGCGCCACGAGAGGACCAAAATGTCCGCCGATTATAACCCCTGGAACCACAAAGAACATCGTGGAGATAAGAACAGCTTGATCTCGAATGAGAGCCTCAACCAATGTAGTATCCATGCGCGAGCACAACGCAAAAAAACTCACGATAAAGGTGATGGTCACCGTCGTTCCAACGGCTTCAGCATGATGGTGTATCTGCCGATGATTCATGAGACATGGCCGCAACAGTTTCCCCAACCCAGTCGTGATAAATCCGATTAAAAACCCGCCAATTGCCCCCACACTCCAAAACACGCGCGTATGGGGAATGGTCGGCGCACCTCGAAGTCCAACCTGTTGCAAAACGCGATAGCACCCAAAGGCAGTGATAAACACACCAAACACGCTAAGCACTAAGCTATGCGAAACGTAGCTGGACAAGATGCCTCCTCCCACACTCAGAGGAATACAGACTTTGAGATATTGGCGCACCAAAAACCAGTGAATCAGATTGGCGCGAAAATTTTTCCATACCCCAGCACCAAACCCAAACATCATCGTCACTAATCCAAGCCAAAAGGCAGTTTTTGCATCAAACCCAAGCCACACAACATACACGGGAATCCAAAAGTTGGACCCATTAATTCCCGAAGAAATGGCTAGAATGGCAATTCCAATCCCAAGCGGAAACAAAAACCAAATTTCAGGATCAATCATCACGGGCAGGGGAGTGAAGGAAGAAAATCGCGTGGTGACTATAGCAAATACCCGCTAGAGACCAGAGGTGGCCTCACAATCGCTTCCACTCTTCCTTTCTCAGTATCGATTAGACTCTTCGATTCCAGAAAAACTCTCTTGTACAGAAACGAGCATAGCGATGTCCAATCAACTGAGTCAAACACGCAGAACAACGGCACCATCCATATCCACATTCACTAGTACAGCATGAATGCTTTGATAACGACGACTTGTACGTACTTCCCCGATTCATTGCGTGGCATGCTTCCTTGTATTTTTTACTCTACTGGTGTACCGCTGCGAAGCGCTGAGGTCGTCTAAATTTTTTTGAGCCGTTTATGGCTCTCCAAATAGATCTAAATCCGACGTAAACGCAGTATGTGTTAGCGATGGAAGGAGTGCGGAGATGAAGAGTATGGCGTTGGCGCTAATGATGGTCTTCGTAGGTGTATCTGTTCATGCAGGGGAGTCTGCTGTCACAGACTGGGGATACCAGGGAAATAGTGGTCCCGAACACTGGGGAAGTCTTGGAGCAGAGTTTTCTCTTTGCGACAAGGGGATGGCTCAATCGCCAATCAACATGGTAGGCACTCATTTGATTGAGTTGGATGACATCAAATTTTCCTATGTCGACGCCCCTTTCCACGTGATTAACAATGGACACACAATAAAAGAGATTGAGCCGCTTTCCCCTATGGTGAACTCTCGATATCCTCAGCATGGTCAGACCGTAAACCATTTCTCCAATGACAGCACTATCACATTTAATGGTGACCTGTACCTGCTTGAGCAATTCCATTTTCATACCCCGAGTGAGCATACCCTGAATCATCAACATTTTGCGATGGAAATGCACCTTGTTCATCATAATGCACGGCATGAATCGGCAGTCGTCGCGGTATTCATGGACGAGGGAAAACACAATCAGGTATTTCAAGAATTTTTAGACCATGCCCCCCCCAAGTAGGTGGCGTTATAAACGACCATGAGCATACACTAAACCCCAAACATCTCTTGCCGAAGAATCACTCCTATTATCGATACTTTGGATCGTTTACCACTCCTCCCTGCTCTGAGGGTGTCATTTGGGCCATCATGCACGATCCCATTGAGATCTCGACCAAACAGATTCGTCAGTTCACAGCTCTTTTGGGCCACACCAATATACGCCCAACGCAACCTCTTCATAGGCGATTTGTCTTGGAATCGAAGCCTGAGTAGCACCATAAGGAGGGAAGTGAATAGTCGGCAGCAATTGCGAGTCAGCGAGTATTTGCTATAGCCGACAGTCAAATCTTCTCCTTTCGTGATTAGTAGTGTGTCTCTTTGCATTTTAATTTGACGGAGGGAGATATGCGTATAGTTATTGGAATAAGTAGCGACGATCAGACATTTTCTCTCCTGCGCGTAGCCGCTCAACTCTATCCCCAGTTGGCATTCACATTGGTACACGCGATCGATCACGGGCTCACACGATATCCAACTCTCGGAACGAAGGCTCGGGGTAAGGTGCACGAGGAAATGTCTCCCCTCAGCACGCTACTTTGCCAGACCTGACTCGCCGCGAGGTGGCGACTGTTATTCCGCTGATCTTGGCGATATTTGCCGTTGGCCTCTACCCAACCTTCATGCTGGATGTAACGCACATGAGTGTCGCGGTCTTGGTCAAAGATCTAGCCCAAGTTCAACCGCTTCAGATCATAGAAACATTAACTGCGCCATGACCATTCCCAATGTCTTTGATGTCCATGATGCTTAGACACGGTGCTTTGTGAGAGTCCACCTTGAACAAAATAGCGGTATCGTTTGTGCGAATTTTTACAACTTCACCTTTTCAACGTGTGCTATGATCCGACCCCAGTTGAGGGGGGATTATGTGAACTACCAGTGTATGGCTCAACTACACACAGCGCGCCATACGTAACCCTATTGCAGATGCGGGAAGGCATGTTTCAGAACGAGCAACGATAACCCTAATATTCCAAAAACCGGAATCCCGGGCCTCACTGCCCACTTTAAGGCGGATTTTGTATCGGGGGCAATGATTTCGTTGATTGCATTGCCTTTGTGTCTTGGGATTGCACTCGCATCGGGTGTGCCTCCCATCGCAGGCTTATTCACCGCCATTGTCGGTGGCATATTAGCCTCGCGTTTCAACGGTTCGTTCGTAACCATTAGTGGACCAGCAGCAGGGTTGATTGTGGTCAATCTCGGCGCGGTAGCAAGTCTTGGCGGACTCGAGCCTGCACCCGGCCAATCGTATGCCGCCGGATATCCCTATGCCCTCGCAGCCATGCTGGTGGCAGGCGGCTTTATCATGCTGTTCGGGTTGTTGCGGGTTGGGAAGCTGGGAGATTTTTTTCCCACCTCGGTAATTCACGGCATGTTAGCCGGCATTGGCGCGATCATTATCGTCAAACAGTTGTTTGTAGCCTTGGGCACCAAGTCCAATGCCGCCCCTGGCGGTCATGGCCTCACTGGAGACATTCTCGCCATTCCGAACGGATTTATGACCCTTAACCCCATTATCACACTCATCGGCATTGTAAGCATCGCCATTATTTTGGTCCATCCGTACATAAAAATTGGATTCCTCCGTGCCATTCCAGCGCCTATGTGGGTCATCCTCGTGACGATTCCGCTTGGACGCTATCTAGACATTGCGACGGAGCGAACCTATACATTCATGGGTACCGTTTACCAACTCGGACCACAGTATCTCGTCCAACTTCCAGACAACGTCTTGGACGGAGTCGTTTTTCCGGACTTTGGAAAAATCGCGGAAATGGCCTTCTGGTTCGCGGTGCTCTCCATTGCGCTCGTGACCACGATCGAGTCCATGCTGAGTGCAGTGGCCGTTGACTCGCTTGATCCCCATAAACGCCGAACGAATCTTGACAAGGATGTATTTGGTATGGGCGCTGGTTCGGCTGGCTCGGCCGTGATCGGCGGTCTCCCGATGATTTCTGAAATCGTACGCAGTTCAGCGAATGTGACCAACGGAGCGCAAACGCAGTGGTCAAATTTCTGGCATGGCACGTTCCTTCTTGTCTTTCTGTTGTTTGGAAAAGCGCTCATTGATATGATCCCCCTGGCTGCCCTCGCTGCCATGCTCATCACGGTCGGGTTTAGACTCGCCTCCCCGAAAGAATTTGCGCATGTACTGCACATCGGCAAAAACCAGCTTTTCCTCTTTGTCTTGACAATGGTCATGGTGGTTGCGACAGACCTTTTGGTTGGGGTGGCTACTGGAATCGTTGCCAAGATGATTATTCACCTGTACTTTGGCGCACCAGTCATGAATGCGTTTAAGGCAGAGATTACGACGACCCCTATTCAGGGTGGAGAACTCATCAAGATCAAAGATGCGGTGATCTTCTCCAATTATCTGTCCATCAAGGGGTATGTTTTAAAATTGGATAAGGATACGAAGAAAAATATCACGCTTGATTTCGCGGAAGTTAATTTGGTTGACCATTCAGTGATGGCAGCCCTACAAAACCTTAGAGGTCTCTTGGCCGAACGTGGGCAAACCCTGACATTGGAGAATATGGACCATATGACTCCGGTGTCAGAGCATCCACTGGCCGCACGGCTTGGGATCTGAGGACGCCTTGTCACAAAGTTGGCGCATCGATGTTTCATAGTTTCGTGGCGCCCTCTGAAACGGAATTGCATTTGAAATACGCCTAGCCATGTCCTGCCCCAGATTCGCTGGGGCAGGACATGGCTGTGGGGCCTACCAACCCCTCGCAAGTACCAGAGATCGTCGATGCTCGCTAGGAATCTCTTACGAATTTCTTGGGGATCGTCTGCCTTGTAGGGCGGTTGGGATCTAGGAACTAGGTTGTTCGATGATCGCCTCATTGGCAAGCTTTGCTACCCCAACGACGCGATCATTATTCTGGGTACCCATAAGCTTGACCCCCTGAGTGTTTCGACCAATTTCTCGAATGTTAGTGATCGGGCAGCGGAGGACTTTCCCTTCGGCAGTCATGATCATGATTTCATCCTCCTCGCTGACTTGAAGGAATGCGACCGCACTACCATTTCGTTCTGTCGTTTTCACAGAAATAACACCCTTGCCAGCACGACCCTGTGTTCTGTAGCTATCTGACGAAGTTCGTTTTCCGAAGCCGTTCTCTGTGACGGTAAGAATCGTCGCCTTTGTGTTCGATGCAAGTGTCTGCATCCCAATGACTTCATCGCCCTTCACCAGGCTAATACCCCGCACACCTCGCGAAGGCCGACCAACAGATCGGACGTCTTCTTCCTTGAATCGAATGACCAGTCCACTCTGCGTTCCCAGCATAAGATTGTGCTGTCCATCGGTAATTTCAGTAGCAATCAACTTATCGCCTTCGTCAAGATTAATAGCAATAATGCCTCCACTTCTCGGATGACTATACGCCGAAAGCACCGTCTTCTTTACAACCCCCTTCTTAGTTCCCATCACAACATACCTATCATCCCGAAATTCACTGACGCGAAGGACATTGGTCACCTGTTCATCATCTGCCAAGGCAAGCAGATTGACGATCGCGCGCCCCTTGGTATTGCGTCCAGCTTCAGGAAGTTCATGTACCTTCAACCAATAGACCTTGCCGCCATCGGTGAAAAAGAGCAAATAGTCATGTGTCGATGCCACAAACAGATCTGAGACAAAATCCTCCTCGCGGATACCCATGCCTGTACTACCCTGCCCACCCCGTCGTTGAGATCGATACGACGACGCTGGAGTGCGTTTGATGTACCCTGCATTTGATATGGTAATGGCCATGTTCTCTGGCGCAATAAGATCTTCAATGGTCATATCTTCGGCATATGGAATAATTTCTGTGCGCCGTGTTTCGGGATATTGCGCTTTGATTTCTCCGAGCTCTGTGCGAATGATGTCTCGCACCAAGTCCTCACTAGCAAGCACTGACCGCAAATGAGCAATACGCTCAGTGACATCACGGTACTCTTGCATCAATTTTTCTCGCTCAAGCCCGGTCAGGTTCTGCAAGCGCAGAACACAAATGGCAGTTGCTTGAATGTCACTCATCTCGAATTGCTGCATCAGCCCAGCTCGTGCATTTTGCGGTGTGTCGGCGTTGCGGATGAGTGCGATGACCGCATCAAGGTTATCGAGGGCACGGGTTAATCCTTCAAGAATATGTGCGCGGTCGAGCGCCTTCTTGAGTTCAAAGGAAGTCCGGCGAACGACGACTTCATGACGATGCTTGATGAACTCACTAAGCACGTCTTTCAACGTCAGAATCTGCGGCGTGTTCCGCACCAGCGCAAGAAGGATAATGCCAAACGACGTTTGAAGCTGCGTCATCTTATACACCTGGTTAAGCACGATCGCAGGAATTTGTCCTCTCTTCAGGTCCAGCACGACGCGAATCCCATCTCGATCTGACTCATCTCGAAGATCGGCAACCCCTTCAACTTTCTTGTCTCGAATGAGCTCCGCAATCCGTTCCATCAATTTCGATTTGTTGACCTGAAACGGCAGCTCTGTAATGACGAGCGATTCCCGGTCCCTCTGCTCATCTGTTTCTACGGTTGCACGTCCGCGAAGAGTGATAATTCCTCTTCCCGTCTCATAGGCTGATTTAATCCCTTGAGAACCAAAGATCATTCCTTTGGTCGGAAAATCCGGGCCGGGAATGTACTGCATCAGTTGTTCAACGGTGATATTCGCATTATCCATGAGAGCCAACAGCCCATTAATAAGTTCGACAGCACAATGCGGCGGTATCTTCGTCGCCATGCCCACAGCAATGCCTTCCGATCCATTCATCAGAAGGTTCGGAGCTTTCGAGGGCAACACGACAGGTTCGACGGACGATTCGTCATATGTCGGACGGAAATCTACAGTTTCCCTGTCGATATCCGTAAGCAATGCCTCCGCAAGAGGAGTGAGCCTCGCTTCGGTATAGCGCATGGCGGCTGGAGGATCACCATCAATGGACCCAAAGTTGCCTTGTCCATCGACCATTGGATAACGCATATTAAAAGCTTGCGCCATCCTAACCTCAGAGTCATAGATCGCAGAGTCACCGTGGGGATGATAGTTCCCCATGATTTCGCCAACGATTTTTGCCGATTTTCGATAGGCCCGATTCGATGCCAGACCCATCTCATTCATACCATGAAGAATCCGGCGATGAACCGGCTTGAGACCATCACGTACATCCGGCAACGCACGGCCTACGATCACGCTCATCGCATAGGACATATACGCTGAACGCATCTCGTCTTCTAAAGCGATATGGTCAAGTTGTTCTTCAAGTTCCATGAGGACAATCCAGAGAAATCAAAGTTTAAATGTCCAGTTGGACCACTTCTGCAGCATGCGCCTGGATAAACTGACGACGTGGTTCAACGGCATCACCCATCAAAATGGTGAAGATGTTATCGACTTCGATTTGATCTTCCATGGTGACTTTGATAAATCGTCGAGTCTCAGGGTTCATAGTGGTTGCCCACAACTGATCAGGGTTCATTTCCCCGAGCCCCTTATACCGCTGAAGCGACAGACCTTGCTTGCCATAGTCCAGCACGGCATCCACAAACGCCTTTGTCGAATAAAATTGTTTCTCGTCCTCCTTGAACCACGCAGTGCAGGGAAGATCGCCAAGCCCCAAGGCTGCAGGGGCGTATTTTTGCAACTCTCGAAATTCCGCCGAGCCAAGAAGTTTATGGTCAATGATCAATTCATGATGCCATCCATCCTTGTGAACACGGCCAAACACACTACACCCGCCATGCTCTTCGTCCTGGTCGAGACGAAAGGACACCGCGGCACCTTCGTGGTTTTGCTCGCAGACATGTTTGACGGTTTCGAGTGTTGCTTCAAGCACCACTCGGTCCTTCAGAACAGCGCGATTGAATCCAGAGACGTTGGAGATCGCCCTGAGGAGTATTGATGATCCCACACGAAGAGAGATTCGATCGATGAGGCGCTCATAGGCCATCAGTTTTTTTACCAGCGTCTGAAGCGCCTTGCCCTTAAGTTTTGATCGCTCCCCATTGGGCTGCAAGGTAATGTTCTCGACAGCCACATCGAGCAAATGGGCATTGAGCGCGTGTTCATCCTTCAAATATCGCTCGGCTTTCCCTTTTTTCACTCGGAAGAGCGGAGGCTGAGCGATAAATATATATCCTTTTTCAATGAGATCGGGCATTTGTCTAAAGAAAAACGTAAGCAGGAGCGTCCTGATATGGCTCCCGTCAACGTCTGCATCTGTCATCAGAACAAGCTTGTGATATCTCACTTTATCCGCGTTGAAATCGTCGCCAATGCCCGTTCCCAAGGCTGTGATCAGATGACGGATTTCCTCACTGGACACCATTTTGTCTAACCGAGCCTTCTCAACATTTAGAATCTTTCCCTTGAGCGGCAAAATCGCTTGAAATTGGCGATTTCGACCCTGTTTGGCGGATCCACCTGCAGAATCTCCCTCCACAATATATAACTCACTGAGGGCCGGATCGCGTTCTGAGCAGTCGGCGAGTTTCCCCGGCAACGCTCCGCTATCAAGCGCTCCCTTCCTCCGGATGAGATCCTTGGCCTTTCGAGCTGCTTCTCGAGCGCGAGCCGCATTAATCGATTTCTCGACAATTTTCTTTGCAATCGATGGGTTTTCTTCGAAAAACGCCCCCAGTGCATCGTTGAGGGCGGCCTCGACGAGGCCTTTGACTTCACTATTGCCAAGTTTGTGTTTGGTTTGACCTTCAAATTGTGGTTTCGTGAGCCGCACGCTAATGACCGCTGTCAATCCCTCCCGAACATCATCACCAGATAATGACTCAATATCTTTCTTCGCCGATTGCTTTGCCGCTGCACACGCATTAATGGTGCGAGTCAGACCGGCCTTAAATCCACTGAGGTGCGTCCCGCCATCACGAGTATTGATGTTGTTGGCAAACGACATGATATTGTCTTTGAATCCATCGTTGTACTGGAGAGCGGCCTCGATCCAGATCTCGCCTTTTTCGCGAACGATATAAATGGGTTTGTGCAGTGGAGACTTGTTCTCGTTGAGATACTGGACGAAAGTAACAATGCCGCCTTTGTATTTGAAGGAGTGTTCCTTGGGAGGATCGTGACGCTCATCACGTATGGAAATTTCAATCCCCTGGTTAAGAAAGGCGAGTTCGCGTAGTCGTTGAGAGAGTGTGTCAAAGTTACATTCGATGGTCTCGAAAATTTTTTCATCCGGAAGAAATGTAATGGTTGTTCCTCGTCGCTTTGTCTTGCCAGTAACATTGAGTGCATCCGTAGGAATACCTCGTTCATATCGCTGCTCAAAGAGCTTTCCATTTTGCCGAATCTCCATCTCTAGCCATTCTGATAAAGCATTGACTACTGAGATTCCAACCCCGTGAAGCCCTCCTGAAACTTTGTAGGCGCCTTCTTCAAACTTTCCACCCGCATGTAACACAGTGAGAACCACTTCGGCAGCCGTCTTTTGCTGCCCTTCGTGAAAATCAGTGGGAATGCCACGACCATCATCTACTACTGTCATACTGTTATCGCTGTTAATAGTGACTTGGACGGTTTCGCAAAATCCAGCCATCGCTTCATCAATACTGTTATCCACCACTTCATATAGCAGGTGATGGAGCCCATCAATACCGGTACTCCCAATATACATCGCCGGCCTTTTTTGAACCGCTTCAAGGCCTTCGAGAACTTTAATTTGCTCGGAAGTATAAAGGGTCCCGCTCTTGATAGCCTGTGTCTCTGTACCCATAGTTCCCTCTTGTCCCTATAATTTCATCGGCATAACAACGCAGGTTGTGCGAAGCGAGCCACCTTCGTGAATGAGACAGGGACTCGATGAGCCTTTCAACTCCAAAACTACTTGATCTCCATCTATCGAAGCCAGAGCATCTAGCAAATATCGTGCATTAAACACTGCTTCGAAGCCCTCCCCTTCGGATCGCGCAGCCACCTCATCTGTCGCCTCGCCAAGCTCAGAGGTACTCGAGTGAAGTATTACTCGATTTGTCTCAAATGTGAGTTGAATAGTGTTAACTCTATCAGGGGCGAGCAGCGCGACCCTTCGAATCGCCGTCTCAAAGTTTGTTTTTTCAATCGTTACTTTCTTTTCGTTTCCCTCAGGAATAACTTGTTCATAGTCAGGGTAGGATCCTTCGATGAGACGCGCACTTAACAAAAGCCCACTCATGCGCAACACAAGTTGAGTATCGGTAATGCCAAGCCGAGGCTTCTCATCATTATCACCATCAAAATCCGATAAAAGGCGCTTGATTTCGTGAGCCGCTTTTTTCGGAATAATGACGTTCAGATCACCTGCACCGGAAGCATCTCCAATATCAACTTCGGTCACTGCTAGCCGATGGCCATCTGTACCCACACACCTCAGCACATGATTCGCGCTCGGCGCAGATGCCTGTACCACCATAATATTTACTCCATTTAGCATATATCTCGTATCATGTTCTCCGACCGCATAGGTAGTCTTACTGAACATGCGGGACAGTAACCCCGCCGGAATTTCAGGCAACTCTTTGCCAACCGTCATCGGCATCTTAGGAAAATCGCCCGGGGATAACGCCATAATCTTAAACTGGCTCGATCCGCAACAGATCGAGAGAAAGCTGCTATCCTCCACGGTCGCCATCACAACATCTGCATCTGGCAATTCCTTGAGAATCTCGAGAAGTTTTCTCGCTGAGACTGCCACTCCGCCTGGTTGCTTGACCTTGGCGCTATAGAACCCTCGAATACCAATTTCCAAGTCTGTAGCAAACATCTCTAGGCCATTTTCTTTTGTTTCCACCAGCACATTAGCCAGTATCGGCATAGCGTTTCGCTTCTCAACGACGCCCTGAACCCGATGTAATCCTCGCAGTAATTCTTTTCGTGAAATAACGACGTGCATCGAGCTTCCTCCCTCTCCCTGCGTTAACTCCCAAGCCTCAGTGAGCGCGTTAATGCATCAATCGCGAGAGCGACACTTCCTCCACTTTGTTTTTCTTTCTCTATTTTTTTACACGCATGCATGATCGTCGTGTGGTCTTTTCCCCCGAAGTGCCGTCCAATTTCCGGATACGATAGCTCAGTCAGATCGCGACTCAAATACATGGCAATCTGCCGTGGTAACACGAGTGCCTTCGTTCGTTTCTTTGATTTTATGTCTGCTACTTTAATGCCAAAACGACTTGCTACCGCGTTTTGTACCTCTGCTATGTCAATTCGCTGCTGGGACGCACTGAGAAGATCCCGCAGAACTTCCCGAGTGAGATTCATTGTAATGGGCTCGCCTGTCAGGGACGAAAATGCTCCCAAGCGAATCAAACAACTTTCCAATTCTCTAATATTTGAGCGAACGTTTGAAGCGATGAAGTGGGCAATCTCATCAACAAGTCTCATCCCTTCAGCATCTGCTTTTTTCTGAAGGATTGCGACACGAGTTTCTAGATCTGGTGGTTGAATGTCAGCAATTAGCCCCCACGCAAAACGAGACTGAAGACGCGCCTCCATTCCAGGGATATCTTTTGGAAAGCAATCACTTGAAAGCACAATCTGTTTCTGGGCTTCATAAAGAGTATTGAACGTATGAAACAGCTCTTCCTGTGTACGTTCTTTCCCCGCAATAAACTGTATGTCATCAATTAGCAGAATTTCTGCACTGCGATACTTCCTTCTGAACTCTATCATCTTGTCATATCGAATGGAGTGCACAACTTCATTTGTAAATTGTTCCGATGACACATAGACAACTCTCATTCCAGAGCCTGAGTACATCGTTGTACCTATCGCATTGAGAAGGTGGGTTTTCCCTAACCCCACCCCTCCATAAATGTACAGAGGATTGTAGGCCTTTGCTGGATTCTCAGCGACAGCGAGACAGGCAGCGTGAGCAAACTGATTGCTCGCCCCTACAACAAAATTTTCAAATGTGTATTTTGAATTGAGCTGCCCTCTTGCTTTTGTTTTAGGGCTTTTTCCTATTTCCTTCTCTTTTGTCTCAAGTTCTTCCACGAGAGAGTTATCAGTAATCCACCTAATCTCAACGGTGTCATGTCCAAGCAATGGCCCAATAACACTGACAACAACATCTTGATAGTGCTCCTTAATCCACTGTCCGAAAAATCGATTTGGGACTTGAAGTGTGATCTCATTCCCATCCACAGCGTTCAAGGAGACAGATCGAAACCACGTATCAAACGCTTGTTTCCCTACCTTCTCTTCTATACTCCCTAGACATTGCTCCCACACGGAAGAAGCGTTCATTTGTTCACCCTACCCCATGTCTCCATACTCTCTTATAATACTCCTCTACACACAGACTTATCAACACGTGTGCATAACCTGTTATTTTATAGTATCCTAGTCTCTGTCTCCCACAAACATTTATACAAACCCTCACAGGGTACCCCCACAGAATACCACTCCCTATTTACTTTTTCCACGTCCATCACTGCTCTCATTTGTCATTTTGTTTCATAGAGTTACTCAATTATCCACAGCATAAACAACCTCTTCTCCTACCACTACTATTTTTTTCTTATTTATTATAAAAATGGGAAAAGAATTCTGTTTCATTCCAATTGTATTACCAATCAACAATGAGGTCCGATTCAAAGATTAGATCCATAAAACCATCATATTCCAAAAGTTGATGTGAATGGGGTAAAATCGATGAATCTAGGGCGTGACCCTTGGCAGCCGGGAGTGCCAATATCGAAATGGTAGGAGAAAAGGTACTTTCTGGAAGATTTTGTGCAGAGACTATAGTGATTTGAAGGTCTGGCATTTCGCTTTGAGCCTGAATAATTGCTTGGAGGGTAGGGTCAATCGTATTCACAATCAGGTGAATAATTCGCTTCACTTGGCACCCATGGTTAGAAGGACATTGCGTATGAAGAGTGGGTGATCATGTAAGAGATTTGTTCGTGTGAGATGGGGTGGATTGTAAAGGAAGGGTCAAAATCTATGTTAAGGAAAGCATTTTTATCAATATAGAAAGGTGTTTTCATATCTTTGAAAACAGGGAGTAGTTTCTCGAGTATATCACTATCTGAATACTCATTAAAGTCCTTGGAGAGAAGAGATGAGGCTTGATTGAGCAAGATAACGTCTGTTGATTGCCAGCTTGCAAGGAAAGACAGTGCAATCCTGAGGCCTTCGATCGAACGGTGTGAAGTGGCAGGATCGCTTCGGATGAGGAACAAAATGGATGATGTCATGGGAGATTCACTGATTCTTAGCTAATTAAGAGCAAGGAAGCGATCAGTCCCGCGAATGATATCGGAAAGAATGACGAGACCACAAAATGCAGTGTTTTTGTCGTTGGAGGAGATAGGAATTTGTCGCTGCATACAGCCGTAGGCACAGACGAACAGTTTCACATGGGAACAATGAAATTCGGAAAAAGATGAGGAGGGGAGATGATGCACCCCATCATCGATCAGGTATAGAGAAACGCCGATGCCTCGCTCTTTTGCGACCTGAAGGAGCCCCAATACAATTGAGGTATTCCTATGAGTTGGTGGAGTGGAGAGGAGTATCCCGAGGGTTTTCTTCTGCATATGAAGTTAGGGAAGACTGCAGATGGAGAGAATGGTATCTCTATGGTGCATAGTATGTCAATATGGAATTAACCTATGGTTTCTCCTAGAGGATACTAGCAGAACCAGCCTCTAGCTTGACTTTGCGCCTCTTCATGAGGTAGATGTTCTAGTTGCCAGTCTTAGGCTTGAAGCGAGAGTGGCGGAATAGGCAGACGCGCAAGATTTAGGATCTTGTGGGGAACCGTGAGGGTTCGAGTCCCTCCTCTCGCACCAGTTCTCACACGTCGCACAGGACCCGTTTGGAGCGTTGATGAAGGTCGAAGTAGGGGAAATTAGTTCGGTGAGACATACGCTCACCATCGAGGTTCCAGAAGAAGATGTAAAAAAAGAATTTGCTCGTGCCTATACCGATCTCAGAAAGAAAGTTCGCATCCCCGGATTTCGACCTGGAAAAGCACCTCACTCCCTTTTGGAGAAAAGGTACGCCGATGCTGTGGCGGAGGACGTTGTGCTAAAGCTCGTTCCCGAATATTCTCGCCGTGCAGTCAAAGAATCTGGAATGACTCCTATTATGGTTGAATTTCCATCCATCGACCATAAATCGCTCCAAGCAGATAGAGCGTTCTCGTTCACCACAACTATTGAGACCAAGCCACGCTTTAAAATGAACGATATCGTTGGAATTCCCCTAAGCAAAGAGACACGGACAGTTACGACAGAAGATGAAGACAAGGCCCTTGACACTCTTCGGCATCGGCAAGCCGCATTACATGAGGTTACGGAAGAGCGAGAGACTGGAGAGGGTGATTTTGTGAGTGTTGATATTAGAGGTTTCGTAGGTGGTAAGCCTGTTGATGTGCTCACACAAAATGGGGTTCTTATTCACCTCGGTTCTAAAAGTGTGTATATGGGAGTAGAGCTTGATCCTCAGCTCACTGCACGACGCAAAGGAGATGCGATTGATGTGACTGGTGTCTATCCCAAGGATCCTTCGCATTCTGACCTGAGCGGCAAGCCTGTCTCACTCGTAATTCATGTCCGCGAGTTGAAAACCGCAGTGTTACCAGAACTTGATGATGAATTCGCAACTGATCTCGGGTTAACTTCGTTAGAAGAACTCAAACATAAGGTGCGAGAAGGGTTGGAATCTCAGCTAAAGAGCGACACAGAGAAGTTACACAAAGACCAGCTTATCAAGCATCTTGTCAATACACATACCTTTGATGTTCCACCATCACTTCTCAAGGAGGAAGTGGCACTCGCCATGCAGCATATTGAGCACGATCATGGGGGTGCTAACGATGATGAGCAACAGAACAAGCAGCAGTCTTTGCGAGACAACATTCAAAAAACGGCTATGGTGCAGGTTAAGGCGAGGCTGATTCTCGATGCGATTGCAAAAGAACAAAGTTTTACGCTTTCAGATAATGAAATTGAAGCTGAGTACAAGAGTATCGCTGTGCAGATGAAACTTTCCGTCGCTGAAGTGAAAAGAAAAGTCTACGCTGGCGGAGAGCGTGGAGTGGAACGTCTCAAGGACCGCTTGCTTCACCAAAAAGCCATTCAACACGTCTATACCCACGCACAGATTCAAGACTGAGTAAATAAGGAGCACTCTAAATGCTAATTCCGATGGTAATAGAACATTCTAGTCGCGGAGAGCGTGCATACGATATTTACTCTCGGTTGCTGAAAGACCGCATTATTTTTATCGGTGAGGCCATTGATGATAACGTCTCAAATCTTGTTATCGCCCAATTATTGTTCTTGGAAGCTGAAGGACCAGAGAAAGATATCAGCATCTACATTAACTCTCCAGGGGGCATGGTCACTGCGGGTCTTGCGATTTACGACACTATGCAATACATCAAGTCCCCAATTTCGTCCATATGCGTGGGGCAAGCATCAAGTATGGGTGCTCTACTTCTTGCGGCGGGAACAAAAGGGAAGCGATTTGCTTTACCGAATGCACGGATCATGATTCATCAACCCATGGGAGGGTTTTCAGGACAAGCCACTGATATTGATATTCAAGCCAAAGAGATTTTAAAGATGCGGCAGCGGTTGAACGAAATTCTTGTCCAACACACTGGGCAAACGAGTGAAAAAATTCGTACGGATACTGAGCGCGATTATTTCATGACGGGAGAAGAATGTCGGATGTACGGCCTGATTGATGCAGTTATTTCACGCATGAGTGAAGATCGTAAAAGTGAATTGATGTAGGAAAACTTGTATGGCAAAATCTGAAAAAGGACAACTTCGATGTTCCTTTTGTGGAAAGGGGCGAGATGAGGTTCATAAGCTCATTGCTGGACCTGTGGTGTACATTTGCGACGAATGCGTTGACTTATGTAACGATATCATTGCAGAAGAGTGTGAGGAAGAGCGAGAAGCGATTGCTGGTCAGCTCATCAAACCCGCCGAAATTCGCAAGGTTCTCGATCAGTATGTCATAGGGCAAGACCGAGCCAAGAAAATCCTCTCGGTTGCAGTTCACAATCACTACAAACGAGTCACAGCAAGCGTGACTGATGAGGTCGAGCTTCACAAAGGGAATATCCTCATCCTCGGGCCCACTGGAAGCGGAAAAACGTTACTTGCGCAAACTCTTGCCCGTATTCTTGATGTTCCCTTTACCATCACTGACGCTACGGCGCTGACAGAGGCCGGATACGTTGGGGATGATGTAGAAAACATTATTCTGAAACTCCTTCAAGCGGCAGATTATGATGTTGAGCGCGCAGAGCGTGGTATCGTCTACGTGGACGAGATAGACAAAATTAGTCGCAAAAGTGACAGCCCATCGATTACAAGGGATGTATCTGGAGAAGGGGTTCAGCAGGCGTTGCTTAAGTTGATTGAGGGTACGATTGCAAACGTTCCTCCACAGGGAGGGCGCAAGCACCCGCACCAAGAGTTTATTCAGGTGGATACGTCACAGATCCTATTCATTTGCGGTGGCGCATTTGTTGGTATAGACAACGTGATTCGACAACGAGTGAATCAGAAAACAATGGGATTTGGTGCCAACGTGAATAGGTCCAAGGACGAGGCTATTGGAAATGTATTACAAAGAGTCCAACCTGAAGACTTGCTAAACTATGGACTTATTCCGGAATTTGTCGGGAGATTACCAGTTGTTGCGACACTTGATGCGTTGGACGAAAAAGCCTTCATAAGAATTCTTCGTGAGCCGCGCAATGCTCTTACCAAGCAATATGAAAAGTTATTTTCGTTTGAAAAAGTGAAGCTCAAGTTTACTGATAGTGCAGTTGAGGCCATTGCTAAGAAGGGGCATGATCAAAAAACTGGGGCACGAGGTCTTCGGGCGATTATGGAAGAAGCACTGCTAGATTTGATGTATGATCTTCCGTCACGTACGGACATTAAGGAGTGCATCATTACGGAAGAAACCATCTTAGGATCTGGGCAGAGCACTTTAGTTTCAATTCAAGAGAAAGACGTAAAGTCCGCATAACTCAGCACGTAGGAGGATAACCATACCAATGGAAATTCGTGTATTCAATAACAACGTTGAAAAGGCACTGAAGATTGTGAAAAAGAAACTTGCTGGGGAAGGGCTCTTTCGGGAGCTCAAGAGACGGCGATTTTATGAAAAGCCCAGCATGCGGAAAAAAAAGAAGGAACGTGAAGCCAATAGGCGGCGCTTAAAATGGTTGATGAAACGGCGAGCAAGTTAGACGAATCTATGTTGCGTGTTTCTGATCAAGAGTTGCGGTCGCGTCTCTGTCGTACCCCGTGATTGTTTACGCATAAGCGCTTGCGCGCGCTGATAGGTCTTATACAGATATCTCTTTCCATCCATCCTTGTGTACATTTGGCATTGGCCAAATCAAAATCTTCTCCTGTAAATTTTGAAGCGGTCATGAAAACGCCGCTTTACGAATCGATGGTGTTCCGGAAAAACCTTGTTTGATACTGTTCGTGTGCCTCGTGACATCATTGTTTAATAGCATGAAACCCTTCTCCTAAATTCGTTATGTGCCTGATCATGTTCTAAGTGCTGGCAAACATGCACTATTGCGAGAGTGCATTATGGTGATGCACAGAGTTCTCAACAGGAGATACGCGAATGTCCACAGAAAATGACATTGTTATCAACAGGAAAACAACAGTATGTAGTATTTAATTGAACAAAGTGCTGGATATTTAGTGTTGCTTAGTTTATTCTACACTCATCAGGAGAACAGGAATTTTTGCCGTAGCTCGGAGAAGTTAATCGCGGTTGTGGAGGGTATGTATGAGGATCCAGAGACGATTTACGCAAGATGGAGCTAGCCCATACAAAGATATTCAATTCACCAAACGCTCCTCGGAAATCAGAAATCCTGATGGGTCTGTTGTTTTTCATATGGATCAGATAGATGCACCCAAGGACTGGTCTCAGCTTGCGGTTGATATCCTCGCACAAAAATATTTCCGCAAAACAGGTGTTTCTCATTCTCAGACGCCTGCAGGTGAGAAAATAAAGGAGGAGTCAAACAGTAAATCTGTGTTGGATGGTGAACATGATGCTCGGCAGGTGTTTCATCGAATTGCTGGATGTTGGACCGAGTGGGGGAAGAATGGAGGATACTTTCAGACCGACACAGATGCCAATGTCTTCTATGACGAAGTCTGTTACATGCTAGCGACTCAAATGGCTGCACCAAACTCACCGCAATGGTTTAACACCGGTCTTAACTATGCCTATGGTCTTAAGGGTTCAGCCCAAGGACATTTTTATGTAGATTCGAAAAGTGACAATGTTCTAAAAGCCGAGAACGCCTATGAGCGACCTCAAGTGCATGCATGTTTTATCCAATCAATTGACGATGACTTAGTCAACGATGGCGGGATCATGGATTTGTGGGTTCGGGAAGCCCGCTTGTTTAAATACGGATCGGGTACGGGAACTAATTTCTCAAATCTTCGAGGGAATGGAGAGCAATTGTCAGGAGGCGGGAAATCCTCTGGACTCATGTCGTTCCTAAAAATTGGTGATCGTGCTGCAGGGGCGATCAAGTCTGGGGGAACCACCCGACGTGCTGCGAAGATGGTGTGTTTAGATCTTGATCATCCTGATATTGAGGAGTTTATCGACTGGAAGGTCGTCGAAGAACAAAAAGTAGCGGCAATGGTCACCGGTTCGAAGATCTGTGCTCGTATGCTCAACGAAGTGCTACAGGCATGCTATGTCAAAAATGGGAATGGGCATCCGCAAGTTCAAACAGACGCGAAGAAAAATCAGGTTCTTGGGCGTGCAGTGCGAGAGGCACGTCGAGAGAATGTGCCGGATGCCTACATTCATCGTATGTTTGCTTATGCACGGGAGGGATTTACCCATTTTGTGTTTCATGAGTATGACACAAATTGGGATAGTACCGCGTATCAGACTGTCGCAGGGCAAAATTCAAATAACAGTATTCGCGTGCCTAATGAGTTTTTTCACGAGCTTGAAAACGATGGTGAGTGGACACTACGGCAGCGGGTAGATGGGGCGGTGGCAAAAACTATCAAGGCACGAGAATTGTGGGATCGTATTTCATGGGCTGCGTGGATTTGTGCAGATCCAGGTGTCCAATATGACACAACGATTAATGATTGGCATACATGCCCAGCGGATGGGCGTATAAATGCCTCGAATCCCTGTTCAGAATATATGTTTCTTGATAATACCGCGTGTAATCTTGCATCGTTAAACCTTGGAAAATTTGTAAAAGCCGATGGGGCATTTGATATTGATAGTTTCAGGCATGCGGTGCGCATTTGGACTATTGTGCTTGAGATTAGTGTGTTTATGGCAGCGTTTCCAAGCCGAACCATTGCTGAAAACAGCTATGTATTTCGAACTTTGGGATTAGGGTATGCGAATCTCGGATCGATGCTAATGCGGCAAGGTATTGCGTATGATTCGGTTGAATCACTTGCGATTTGTGGAGGGGTTACCGCGATTCTTACGGGTGAATCGTATGCTACATCAGCAGAAATGGCTGCAGAGCTCGGTCCTTTTAAGGGATTTGCGAAAAATAGAGAACACATGTTGCGGGTGATTCGCAATCATCGTTACGCAGCTTATGATGTCGCTCCAGAGGAATACGAGAACCTTAGTATCGTGCCCAAAGGAATTGATGTTGTACATTGTCCTCCAGAATTGGTAGCAGCTGCGCGTGATGCTTGGGATCGTGCGCTGGAACTAGGAGAGGTGCATGGGTATCGCAATGCGCAAACAACGTGTATTGCACCGACCGGAACGATAGGTTTGGTAATGGACTGTGATACTACAGGCATCGAACCTGATTTCGCGCTGGTGAAGTTTAAGAAACTTGCGGGAGGAGGATATTTTAAAATTATCAATCAAAGTCTTCCTCCAGCACTGAAACACCTTGGGTATTCGGAGAGTGAAGTTAAAGAGATTGCAACCTATGCAATTGGGCATGGAACCTTAAAGGGTGCCCCAGAGATCAATCACGAGACGTTGCGGGAAAAGGGGTTTGACAGTGTTGCGCTTGATCGCTTTGAAGGCTTGCTGGGACAAGCATTTGATATTTCTTTTGCAATGAACCCCTTAACTGTTGGCGAGGAGTTTTGCCGGGACAGCCTTGGGATCACGAGCGAACAAATTGCGAATCCTCGTTTTAACTTATTGAAAGCGATCGGATTTACCCAAGATCAAATTAATGTGGCGAATGACTATTGTAGTGGCACCATGACTGTTGAAGGGGCTCCACATCTTAAGCCAGAGCATCTATCGGTTTTTGATTGTGCTAACAAATGTGGGCGAATAGGAAAGCGGTTTCTCGCAGTGACGGCTCATATTCAGGTAATGGCAGCAGCGCAACCCTTTATCAGTGGGGCGATAAGCAAAACGATTAATTTGCCTAAAGAAGCGACAGTTGAGGATGTCATGGCATCATATATTTTGGGATGGCGGAGCATGCTCAAAGCGATCGCTCTCTATCGAGATGGATCGAAACTCAGTCAACCGATGAGTGCGTCGATTGATGTGGGGGACATAGAAGAGATTGGTTCCGATCCTGTAGCAGTGCCGGTTGCTGCATCGGTGGTGGAAGATCTCAGCCACCGAATCTTAGTGAGGTACTTGGCAAAACGACGACCATTGCCCGGACGTAGATCGGGATACACACAGAAAGCGGTCATTGGAGGACACAAGCTATACCTTCGAACCGGTGAGTACGAAGATGGCACCATAGGTGAGATATTCCTTGATATGCACAAAGAAGGTGCTGCGTTTCGAAGTCTGATGAATTGTTTTGCCATTGCGGTGTCACTTGGGCTCCAGCACGGTGTGCCACTGGAGCGATTTGTCGATGCTTTCGTGTTCACTCGGTTTGAACCAAGTGGACCGGTGAGAATGAATGATCATATCAAGATGAGTACCTCTCTGATCGATTACATTTTTCGAGAACTAGCAATTACCTATCTCGGACGGGAGGATCTTGCGCAAGTGGTTGAAGATGATCTCCGGGTGGATTCTGTAAAGAAAGATCCGGAGTGTCTCGATGAAGTCTTGCCGGATAAGCATGAGCTTGCTGCTGCGTCGATTAGCACACATCTCTTTCCGGCACGGAGCAATCCAGATCATAGCAACGGCAACGGCAATGGTCATGGCTCTGCCCGTAGAATACTAGAAGTTGCGCAGAGGACGGTGATGGCCAACAATGAGATACGAGAAGCACGCATGAAAGGATATGAAGGTGACCCTTGTCCCAACTGCGGGCTTTTTAAGATGGTTAGAACCGGAACTTGTCTAAGGTGTGACGATTGTCACGAAGCGAGTGCGGGATGTTCGTAAAAATCCTACGGCCGTTGTTTGTTTTCCTACTATCCTGTTAGGGATATAATCCTCTTGCTAAATGGGCTTGCGCGACTGTATCAATTCCACGCATCAGGGCAGCCATTCTCATATTAACGCCATTGTTCCGTGAAAACTCGACTGTTCGATGAAAGGCTGACTTCATAATATGGTGGAGCCGTTCACGAACATCTCGTTCTTCCCAAAAATACTTCTGCACATCTTGTACCCATTCGAAATACGAAACTATAACCCCACCTGAGTTGGCAAGAATATCTGGAATCACCATCGTGCCATTTTTTTCCAACACCTGATCGGCTTCGAGTGTTGTCGGTCCATTTGCAGCCTCCGCAATGATTTTGCACTTGATATGGCGGGCGTTTTTCTTTGTGATTTGCTCAGAAAGTGCTGCAGGAACTAAAATTGTGCAGGCGATTTCAAGCAATTCTTGATTTGACACAGGTGTTGCTCCTGGGAATGTCGCCAAGGAGTGTCCTTCTGCTAGATGTCGCATAAGTGCGTGAATATCTAATCCGTCTGCATTGTAAATCCCTCCGGTAGATTGACTAACAGCGACCACTTTGGCTCCCTTTTCGTGAAATGTTCTAGCAGTATGAAACCCAACGTTACCAAACCCTTGCACTACCACCGTGGTATCTTTGACTGGAATCTTGAGCATGTTAAGAGCTTCGATGGCGACGGTAACCACGCCGCGTCCAGTCGCTTCCTCGCGTCCACGACTTCCGCCAATCACAATAGGTTTTCCAGTGACTACTCCGGGAATGGCATAGCCGCGCTGTTGGCTGTAGGTATCCATCATCCATGCCATAGTCTGTGCATTGGTTCCTACGTCAGGGGCTGGAATGTCCTTGTCGGGACCAATGACAGACACAAATTCTGCCGTGTAACGTCGTGTCATACGTTGAAGTTCGTTCCGAGACATTGTTTGAGGATTACATTTCACTCCACCTTTTGCTCCACCATAGGGAAGACCTACTAACGCGCATTTCCAGGTCATCCACATTGCCAATGCGGAGACTTCCCCAAGGGTCACATCGGGATGGTAGCGAATGCCTCCCTTGGTCGGTCCTAGAGCGCTGTCGTGTTGTACTCGATAGCCGGTGAACACTTGGACGTTGCCATTATCCATCCGTGTGGGAATTGTTACGGCGACTGCACGCTGGGGAAGCCTTAGTCGCTCACGGAGGTTGGGATCAAGTTTTAGTGCATCCGCAGCGCGTTCAAATTGTTCGGTTGCGAGCTGAAAGGTTGGCGAATCACATTCTTTCATACTTGAGGTCTCTCCTTTCGGTCTTTCTCACATTGAAAGGTATGATTGGCAATGTCTGTTCATATCCTTACAAATTGATGTTTGTGAGAGTTTTCCATTTCAGGCCAAAGGTTTTCGCTACACCGCGACAATACACACTGCCGTCGAAGAGATTCAGTCCTGACGCAATGACGGGATCTGTATTGATGACCTGCTGAAGACCAAGTTTTCCCACTCTTCGAATCATAGGAATCGAAGCATGTGTGAGTGCTCGAGTTGATGTCTGTGGCACAATGCTAGGCATATTGGGGACACCATAGTGCAAAATATCTTCGATGGTGAACACAGGGTCGCGGTGTGTTGTCGGGTGAGACGTTTCAAAGCATCCCCCTTGATCAACAGATACATCTACAATGACCGATCCAGATGTCATCAGTGAAAGCATCTCTTGTGTCACCAGCAGAGGGGTTCTTGATCCCACTACGTGGATGGCACCTATAGCGAGGTCAGCGTCACAGAGTGTCTTCTGAACGGTCGTGGTATTTGCTACGAGTGTAGTTATTCGATCACCATATCGATTCTTGTGTTGATTGAGTTGGTTCTGGTCTTCTCCTAAAATCGTCACGCGTGCGCCAAGGCCGATTGCGATCATTGCCGCATTGCTTCCGACGACACCACTACCGAGAATAGCTACATGCCCTGGTGAGGCACCAGAAGCGCCGGAAAGTAGGCAACCTTTTCCACCGTGCTGTTTCTGAAGAAAACTTGCTCCGATTTGCACAGAGAGGCGTCCTGCGATTTCACTCATAGGGACCAACAATGGAAGGCTTCCATCAGGCAATTGAACCGTTTCATATCCGATGGCAGAAATTTTTTTTTCGAGTAGTGCTTCCATCACATCGTAGTGCGCTACCAAGTGAAGATAGCTGAAAAGAATTTGCTGTTGACGCAATAGTTGGCATTCTGCAAGCGTTGGCTCCTTCACCTTCACGACCATGTCTGCTTGTTCAAAGAGCTGTTCTTCCGACACCATGATGATCGCGCCGGCTGTTGTGTACTGCTGGTCAGAAATCCCGCTACCTGTACCTGCAGACTGTTCAATCAGAACTTGATGTCCATCGCCGACGAGCAGGGCTACTCCTTCCGGAGTGATTCCGACGCGATATTCATCAGCTGTTCGTTCTTTGGGGACGCCAATAATCATCCTAGCTTATTGTAGCTATTTTGCTTTGCGGGAGGAAGTGACGAATGAAAAGCCAACACTGCCGATGTGGATAGGTCGGCAAACATCATTGTTAAAAGAATCTAGGCGTGTGGGCAGTTCAATACGCTGGATGGTTCGACAAGAAGCATTTTGTATTGGGGAATTGATTATCCTAGCGCGTGAGCAATGTTCTCACAAAGGAATTGGGCCATGGCCCTTGGATCGTGAGCATTTTTGATGGGCCGTCCAACTACTAGATAATCTGCGCCGCTTTTAATGGCATCAGTTGGGGTTGCAACGCGCTTTTGTTCATCGTGATCAATTCCTTGTGGGCGAATTCCCGGACAAACGATGATGGGATCTTCTCCAACATGCTCGCGCAACATCGCCACACTATCACCCGAACAAATCAAGCCATCGCTCCCATGCGCGAGACTATATTTTGCTTTCCACACGATAAAATCAGCAAGTGTGCATTGTGTTTTATCAGGACCAATCATGCCGAGTTCATGGAGGTTTTGCTCATTGAAACTTGTAAGAACTGTGATGGAAAGAAGTTGTAAGTGTGATTCTCCCTTTGCCTCTTTCGCAACTCGTAGAGTCGGTCCCATTGCGCTCATGGTGAGAAACCGAACGCCAGCTCTAGACGCATAGGAGATTGTTCGTTTAATTTGGTCTGGGATATCGTCAGGAATCTTAAGGTCAAGGAATACCGTGAGTCCACGCTGCATGATCTCGGATATTATCGCTGGACCCTCAGCAAAAAATAAAGCCCAGCCTACCTTGTAAAAAGAGACCAGTCCATCAAGTTTCTCAATAAGTCGAAGTGCCTCGTCCCTCGTCGTCACATCAAGAGCGACGATGAGACGATCTTGAGGTGAAATCAGCGCGCGAGGCATGGCAAAATGTGAGCGTGCGCAATCAAGGTTTTCTCCGAATGTCGACACTATCGGCCGATCTTATACCACAAGAAGGATGTAATCTCTACCACACAACTTAGGGAAAGTCTGCAGAGATCCGTTCTTTCTGACGACTGAAGCGGGACTGGAACCGAGCTGGAGAGAGGTGCCCCAATGATACGGTACAGCTAAGTTGGTGTAATGATTGGCGCGCCTGGCAGGAATCGAACCTGCGACAACCGGATTAGAAGTCCGATGCTCTATCCTACTGAGCTACAGGCGCA
>DCWI01000040.1:0-8975 GCA_002328825.1 Nitrospiraceae bacterium UBA2166
GTTCCGAAATGTATGCTTGCTATTTATGGGCGGTCGGTGTTGGCGTGGCAGATACGAGAGCTTGCTAAATGTGGGATTGATGATGTCTCAGTGTTGGTTGGGTTTGGCGCGGAACATGTCGAGCAGTTTTTAACAACACAATCGATAAGCCTACTTATGATGCCGATGACATGAAGCTAATCGTAAATGAAGAGCAGTTGGTCAACGTTGGCAAGAATTTTTCTCTGGCTCAGGCTAATGGCAAATCAATTGGGGTGTTACGGTTTCAGGGAGATGGTCCGGCATTGTTCCAGCAGGCGATGGAGCGTTTGATGCGGACACCGCAGGCACTTAAACAGTGGTATTTATCGGTGATTGATGATATGGCAGCAAGCTGGCTTTGTTTGGACGTGTTCTATTCGGGGTCTTCAGTGGGCAGAGATTGATTGTGTTGAGGATATTGAGCAGGCTGAAAAGATTGTGCAATGTCTTGAACTAGTGCCCAATCGCTGACGGTATCCACGTCTAGTGCGGCTTCTGGAAACGGGAGTTCTATGGCGCGTATTGTCAGGCCTACTTGATGAGACAAACGTGTAAGTGCTTGTGTTAGTGGTAGTCGCCCAATCAGATATTGGAACATTGTTCTCCAGCCTAAGATTCCAATAACGCGTATCGGGTTTTTTCTATGGTGTTCCACGTGACGCCAGAATTTTGCGGCAGTGCGACCTTGTGGCGTGAGAAACGCAAAGAGGTTGCAGCCACAATAATCTCCATCTTGTAGTTTAACCGCAGTCCTCCGTGTATTGGGAAATGCTGTTTGAACGATGTCGAGGCGTGTAATGCCCACGGCAATGTCGCCGTCTGTTGCAAGTGCCTTATCACAAAATGTGTCTATTAGGGTTGGGTGAAGCAGTGCATGGTCGGCGGTTGTGAGAAGAATCGGGTTGTTATGACTGACAGATGTCATGGCATGATGTGCACTTAAGCTTGGCGTTGCCTGAGGCTGAACCCATTGAACTTTCTCTGACATGACCCAATCAGAAAGTGTTTTGTCGTGACTGATTGTGGACCATTCTGGGCCACACAGAATGGTAGATTGTATGGAGCGGGCTAACGAAAGCGAATCGAGCACACGGATAACCATTGGCGTACCATTGATAGGAGTGAGGGCTTTAGATAGAACGTTGGCAGATGTTGAAAGCGGATCATGTGGGTTGCGGTCGCCTGCGAGTACGACGGCAGTAAATTTTTCTTGCACGCCTTAGAGTTCCTTCTGGTAGATTCGATACTGTTTGTATGGGGTTCCCCCCAATGAGTCAAGGATACTTCGCATTCCATGATTGTCTTCGAGAATCCATGATAGCTCAACTTCTTGGATGCCACGCTTGAGTCCAGGCTCACGGACGGCGTCAATTACCATAAAAGCGAGTGCAGTTCCAAGAAGGCTACGTTGGTAACGTTTACGCACCCCCATAAGTGGGATTCGTGCCGTTTTGGGATATGTTGCTTTGAGTCGCCACAAAAGTTTAATCCACCCGAAAGGAAAGAGTCGACCGTTCAGATCATGAATAGCCTCATTGACGTTAGGGAAGACGACAATCATTGCCGAGGGAACACCATCGACCTCAGCGATTTGAACCAAATTATCGGCAACAAGGTACTTAAGGTTCTGTGCGAGGTGGGAAAATTCTGCTTTGGTAAATGGAATATATCCCCAATTGTCTGACCATGCGTCATTAAAGATATCTTGCAAGATGGATATATCTCGTTTGAAGTTTGCTCGCTGTAGTGGACGTACGGTGATTCGCTCAGCAGTTCGTGCTGTGATGAGTTTCATAATTTGTGGTGAGGGAAAGGTGGCATCAATATGGTATGCGAAAGTATCTTTTATTTTGCGGTAACCTAAACTCTCTACTTGTGAAGCGTAGTATTGAGGTGCATGACCCATCATTACCATTGGGGGATACTCGAATCCATTGATGAGTAACCCACATTCCTCGTTAATCGAAAGGTTAAATGGTCCACGTATATGTCGCATGCCTTGATTGCGTAGCCAAGTTTCCGCTGCTGTGAAAAGGGGTTCAAATATCTTGGCGTTATCTTTGGCTTCAATCATTCCAAAAAAACCGGTTAAGTCTTGGTATCGTTCCAAGTGAAGTTTGTCGATTTGTGCGCTGATGCGACCGACGGCTGTTTGATTTTGGTATGCCAGCCAAAACTTAGTACGCGCATGTGCGAAGTAGGGATTGCGCTGGGAGAGGTGATTTTGGCGCTCAAGGAGCAATGGAGGAACCCACATCGGGTCATTAGAATATGTCAAATATGGCAAGCGAATGAAAGCTCGACGTAAATGTCGGTTTGTTACAGGGATAACGCGTATTTGTTCTAGTGGCGTATTATCTTTTGTGGCTGTTGCCTCGGCAGTAAGCATTATGGGTTTTGAGAATACCAGTTGGGGAAATGGGGTTTCTGGGGGATGAAAAGGCTCATCGCTTTTGTGGGAGAATGGAGTAGCTTAAGAGTACGTATGTTTTTCTATTTGGCATACTAAAAGGTGAGGTGTTTTCGTTGGTCAGAATGTTATTGCATTTGTTGTAGCATGTTTTGTTCATGCGATCACAGAATAGGCATAAATGGATTGGTATTGAAAGTACGCTATCATAGACTTGCAAGGAAGCATTAGATTAAGGCAAGGCTTTATGTTTTTGCCGTATTGGATCGAAAAATCTCAGGGAATAGGGGCTCGCTGCTATCTTCACATACATCGAGTTTATTTGCGACCTAGCTCTGGAAGAAATTGTAGGCTATTCTCGTGTATGCCTCAAGGGACAATATATGTTTTCAGAACAAATTCATTTTCCTTTATGTTTACGCATTTCGAGCTAGATCAGAGGAGGGAGATATCTGGAGAGAGGGGACCCTCATTCTGGTACATTGATGGAGTACCTTATTTTTTCGTTATACTTAATACTATGGCTGCGTTGTGGTGAGTCTATTTGAAACTGTCAGGGTGGAAGATGTTTTGAGATAATGGCTAGGATGCATGTGGACACTGATGAAAGTGTAGAAAGAAATATCTCTCGATTGTACACGACAGAACGATTTGTTGGCAGTTCCCGTACTATATTTGGACTGGCAAATGGTAATCTTTGCGCATTAACGCATCTTGGTTATGTACTTGCGAGATCAACGTTTTCAGGTCTTATTGTCTTTCCAAAGGGTGGTTTGACTTTCACGAACTAAGCCGTTAGAGTCCGGCCGAGTGCATGCTGATTGGCCATGTCTACGCTTGATATCACAGTATATGACCAGTATTCCAATGAAGAGTTATTGACTCGTTTAGATCTCAAGCGGCTTCCTCGACATGTGGCTGTGATTATGGATGGAAACGGGCGATGGGCAAAATCGCGATATATGCCACGGATTGCTGGTCACTACGAAGGAATGAAATCTGTTCGCGAGGTAGTCACGGTCTGCCGGGAAATTGGAATTCAGGCGCTGACGTTATATGCATTTTCTCAAGAGAATTGGAACAGGCCTCCCAAGGAAGTTGGGATGCTCATGAAACTCATGGAGGGGTACCTTAAGAGCGAACTTGATCTTCTTTTAGAGCAAGATATCCGATTCATGACCATTGGTCGATATGATCTTCTTCCAAAGCCTATATTACAGTGGATTGATAAGGTAGAGGCAGCAACTCGCGATTGTAATAAAATGGTTTTAACGATCGCAGTCAGCTATGGTGGTCGTGGAGAAATTGTTGATGCAATGCAGGCAATTCTTGAAGACTATCAGAAGGGTACTGTTACTATCCAGGATATTGATGAATCTTTGATCGAGCGTCATCTATATACCACATCACTTCCTGAGTTAGATCTGCTCATTAGAACAAGTGGGGAAGCCAGAATTAGTAATTTTTTGTTATGGCAAGTAGCCTACGCAGAACTGCATTTTACCAAGACGTTGTGGCCAGACTTTCGTCGCCGGGAACTATTGATTGCGTTGTTAGACTACCAGACTCGTGATCGGCGATTTGGGAGGACCTTGCAGTTAGATCGCATCCAAACTAGTGGGAAACTGTCATGATGTCACTTGTAGGATGTGTTGGCAGATGTGAAGCGTTGGGTCACTCAGTAATATCACAATGATGTCGCAACTATGGTTGCGCTGAGGTATTTCGGGCAGGACGTGTATGAATAGTTGGCGTGTCTATACCGCCGTCGTGTTTCTCCCGTTTTTCTTCGTTCTTGTTCAATATCTTCCCCCCATTGCTTTTCTAGTTTTTGTGCTTGGAGGTATTCTCTTTGCACAATACGAGTATTGCCGTTTTTACGTACACAGGGTTTGGCGTGTTCCCTCGGCTGTTATGGGTTTTGTGCTTAGTGTTGGGCTTGGGGTGAGTTTCTATTATGGGTATCAGGCTCTCATGCCTGTAGGAATAGTTGGGATGGTAGGGATGGTTGCGGTTGTGGGTACTGGGTGCTTGCTTCCCTATATTAGAAGGTCTTTAGGAGGTTTTGCTGATACAATCACCCTTTTATTTGGATCTGCCTATGTTGGGTGGATGCTCAGTCATCTCATTCTTCTGCGTGGATTTGAATGTGGAATCTCATTAATTTTCTTTGTGTTTCTTGTGACGTGGGCATCTGACACTGCAGCTTATTACGTGGGATCATCTTTTGGCACGCGCAAGCTTGCGCCTCGAATTAGCCCTGGGAAAACTATTGAAGGCTCTGTTGGGGGACTTGTGGGTTCGGTCATGATGGCGGTTGTCGCAAAGTTTGGGTTTATGCCGTGGCTTGATTTGAAAGATTGTCTTATCATAGGCTTGTTGTTAGGGAGTATTGGACAGGTAGGGGATTTGTTTGAGTCCCGATTGAAACGCTATGCAGGAGTTAAAGATTCGGGAACAATCTTGCCGGGGCATGGAGGGTTGCTCGATCGACTTGATAGCCTCATTTTTACCTCTCCTGTTTTTTACTACTATGTGATTCTGATCAAAGGAGGAGCGAAAGAGTTCTGTACGTAGGGCAACGCTATTTTTTTATGAAGCACGTTGTTGTTTTGGGATCGACAGGATCAATAGGCGTTTCCGCTCTTGAAGTTTTGGCATCGTATCCTGACAGGTTTAACGTTTGTGCGCTCACAGCAGCGAGTAAAGATGAACAATTGGCGAAGCAAATTGAGATGTTTTGTCCAAATGTGGCAGCAATGGCTGATGAAAATGCTGCTCGGCGTCTTAGTAATCGTCCAAATATTGGGGATGTTGCGATTTATTCTGGTGTTGACGGGGTGGTTCAATCCGCCACATTTGATCAGGCCGATTTAGTTATCTCGGCCATTGTTGGAGCTGCGGGTCTGATTCCGACATTGGCCGCTATTCAGGCTGGAAAAGATGTAGCTTTGGCAAACAAGGAGCCAATGGTAATGGCGGGACAGCTTATGCAGCAAGCAGCTAGCGCGAATGGTGTAACGATTTTCCCTGTGGATAGTGAGCATAGTGCGTTGTTTCAATCGATGCAAGGACATCGAAAGGAAGATATTAGGCGACTCATTCTGACTTGTTCCGGAGGGCCTTTTCTAGCTTGTACACGTGAAGAAATGAGGCACAAGACGAAAGCCGAAGCGTTAAACCATCCAAATTGGGAGATGGGATCAAAAGTTACCATCGATTCGGCAACCCTCATGAATAAAGGCTTGGAAATGATTGAGGCTCATTGGTTGTTTGGTATTCCAGCGTCAAAAATCGATGTTGTCATTCATCCACAAAGCATTATTCACTCCATGGTAGAATACAAAGATGGCTCGATTATTTCGCAGATGGGAATTCCAGACATGAAAATTCCTATCGCCTATGCGCTGAGTTATCCTGAACATATTTCACTTGATCTTCCACGGTGTGATTTAGTGAAAGAGGGACCATTGAGTTTTGAGGAACCTGATACGGAGCGATTTCCTTGTTTGGCCTTGGCATATCGAGCATTGCAAATTGGTGGGACGATGCCCGCTGTTCTCAACGCGGCGAACGAAGTAGCTGTGCAGGGATTTTTGGATGATAAAATTGGTTTTATTGATATTGAGGGAATTATTGAACAGACCATGGGTGCTCATTTAGGCACAGAGGTGAACATGATTGAAGATGCAATTAGTGCAGATTGTTGGGCTCGTGAGTATGCTGGAAAGATGATGAATAATTGTGTTGATGATAGTGTTGTGATGAGGAGCACACGGCATGCTTGAAGCAGTGGTTACTTTTATTTTAGTTCTTGGTATTTTAATTTTTTTCCATGAACTTGGACATTTTCTTGTCGCACGGTGGGCAGGGGTAACTGTATTGAAATTTTCTCTTGGGTTTGGTCCAAAGCTATGGAGTTGGAAAGGTAAAGAAACAGAATATATGTTGTGTGCGGTTCCGCTTGGTGGTTATGTCAAGATGTTGGGTGAGGAAAATGGAAATGAAGTGCCGGAAGAGGATAAGGCGAGATCTTTTGATCACCAACCACTTTCTCGGCGTACTGCTATTGTTATTGCGGGTCCGCTAGCAAACTTTCTCCTCGCCTATGGAATTTTTGTTGGTGTTCTTTCTGTTGGGCTTCCGCTTTACGTGCCACAGTTTGATAGCCTAATGCCGGTGGTGGATTCCGTGCTTGAGGAGTCCCCAGCAGAGCGTGGGGGGCTCCAAGTTGGTGACAAGATTATCTCAATTGATGGGGAACGGATTGATACTTGGCATGCGATGACAGAAATTGTTATTGAAAACCCTGACCATGAACTCCTTATCGATGTTGAACGTGCCGGTGGGCTGGTAAATTTGACTGTTACTCCTCGGGGTGTTGAGGCAGAATCAAAGGACGGAGAATCCATCATTATCGGTCAGATTGGAATTACCAGGATGACTGGGGATGTTTCAATTGAGAGTACATCCCCGGTCGATGCGATCGTTGATGGGGCTTATGCAACATGGCGGTGGACAGAACTCATGGTGGTTGGAATTGTGAAGATTGTACAAGGGGAGCTTTCTGCAAAGAATATTGGAGGACCAATCCTTATCGCTGATATGTCTGCACAAGCAGTATCACAAGGATTTCTCAATATCTTGTTGTTTGTAGCCCTTATTAGTATTAATCTTGGCATTGTTAATTTGCTACCTGTGCCAGTACTTGATGGTGGGCATTTGATGTTTTTTGCTATTGAAGGCATTAGGGGGCGACCGGTTGAGGAGCGAGGGCGTGAGATTGCTCATCAAGTTGGTTTGTTTCTTCTGCTTTCTTTGATGACTTTTGCTTTTTATAATGACATCATGAGATATTTCTAAGAAGGATAACTTTGCCAATGACTTCTAAACACATTTCTGAGCATCAGGATCGATCTTCGTATGTTGAGCATCCTCAGGACCATCTTGCGCTTGCACATAAAATTTTGGAGGAACACGGTGTTTTACGATATCGCAAGCACGATGATTTTTTGGAGTTGCTCAATGTTATGAAAGGGCATCGGTTAACCATGCATGTTGTGCTCGAAGCGCTTAAAGATCATACTCCTGGCGAGCTACTAGAGCGTGTGCGACCGCGTGAGAATGATGGCGTGTCCGCGTTGACATTACAGACTAGCGTTGAGATGTTGTATGGAGATAATGCTTCGTCGGTCCGCCCATTCTATCTTTGTCTTGTTCCGTTTCGATCGTTACTCAATCGCGCAGCGCTGCAGCCTTATATTGATGCCATTGCAAAGCTTTCAGTGATGAAGGGTGTTGATGCGGGAAAATGGGAAGATTATTTGACTATAGCTGAGCAGTCTGGGGTGCTGAGTCCTGTTGCCGAAAATGCACCATTGTTGCATCTGAACAGGGCGTTTTCATTCCTTATTGGGCGGCGGTGGTTGTTAGATGTGAGTGATGAAGATAAGCAGGCGATCAAACAATCCCATATGGAGCATTTTCGTAATTTGATGCCGACATATCAGGCACTGCTGGAGTCTGAGGATCAGAAAGAGCAACAATTTGGACTCATGGTCTGTCAGCAGGAATTAGAAAATGTCCATGCGGCATTGGAAATGGCATTGGAGCTTCAGGAAGATATCCTTCCATTTGCTAGGTACCTGATGGCGTTTTTCGACGATGTTGAAGAACAAGAAACGGCACTTCAGATTGCAGAGGATATGCTCAAAAAACTTGAGAAATACGATGAAGGTGTGCTCAATGGGCCTGCAGGTGCAGGATATATGGCAGTTATGCATGCTATTGCCGATAGATATGCAATGACACCTCAGATGCCGCGTTCTCGGGAGCTATACCACCGAATCCTCAAGCACTATGATCAGGTAACAAGCATGACACCGCAGGCTATAATGCGTGGATGTGCGATTGTATATGATGATTTGGGGCAGTTGGCGTTGTATGCACAAGAGTGGGATGATGCGGAAGAACAGTTTAAAAAAGCGTTGCAGTTGAAACGAGAATGTGTTGATCGCGAAGGAGAACTTGGCACCCACGTCAGTTTAGCTCGTGTGGCACATCACGTGAAGCGATGGAATGATGCCAATGAGCATTATGAAAATGCGTTGAACATTGCGGTTGAACTTAACCTTGATGATAAGCAAGGTGGCATTCATCAAGAATGGGGTGAGGTTGCTTTTGATGAGGAAAATTTGAAGAGTGCCGAGATTCACTTTGAGGCAGCCATTGAAGCAAATGTTAAAGCGAAAGACCGCCGATCTCAAGCTGTGGCATGGCACCACTTTGGAAAGGTGGCGCAAGTGCAGAGTGATCTCATTCAAGCATCTAGTCGTTATCAAGAAGCACTGAAACTATTTACGGAGGAAGAGGATCACCATGGAAAAGCTACAACGTCCCACCAACTTGGCGTTGTGGCGATGGAACAAGAAGAATATAACGAGTCACGAAAGTATTTTCTTGCTGCCTTGGAATTTTTCAAGGGCGTTGAGGATGGTGATAATATCCAACTCACTCTGTCCAATATGGCTCGTCTCGTCGGGCA
>DCWI01000040.1:9295-26689 GCA_002328825.1 Nitrospiraceae bacterium UBA2166
GGGCACTCCGGGGATCACGATGTGCTAGCCGAAGCCGGAACCATGCTTGGGGTTAGCGAAGAGGATCTCGTTCGCTGGCTGCAGTCGCAGTGACCCACCTGTATTTCCCCTAGCTTCTTTTTCAAAATGTAGGAGCTGGTGTATTTCTTTGAGAGGTTCGTATGGTCGTTCCCCTCAATGGTAGGGGATAGCTCTCAACTTCCATTTGTGAAAGTAAGCTGTAGGAAAGGTAAATCATAAAGATAATAAGTGATGAAGATTACCGCGCTTGATCTTTATAACTTTACAAAGTGTCAGCACCGGGTTTATTTGGATTCCAATGGCGATCCCAAGGAGAAGGGTGAAGTCAGTCCATTTGTGAAGTTGCTGTGGGAACGTGGTCTTCAAACGGAACGGGAGTATCTTCAAACTCTTGGCAATATTCAGTTGTTTGATCTTGGGGATTTGTCGATTGAGAAGGGAGCGCCAAAAACTCTTCGGCTGATGCATGAAGGTGTACCACTTATTTATCAGGGGGTCTTAAAAAGTGATGTCTACGTTGGACGACCTGATTTATTAATGAAGCGCTTTGATCATTCATCTCTGTTCGGAAAATTCTATTATGAACCAATTGATATTAAGGCAGGACTGGGGTGGAAGGAGCAGGGTAACTCGCGCCGATTCAAAGGTCACTATGCTTTCCAGATGTTGTTTTACTGGATGGTCTTGGAGCAGATTCAGGGTATGTCACTTGAGATTGGGCGCATTATCAACGTTAATGGGAATATCGAAGAGTTTTTAATGGAAGAATTTCGTGCGTTGTTTGCGACTGGATTGAAGGAGGTGAAGCGGCTTGTTCCTGGATTGAAGACGTCAGAACCGGCTCTTGGAAGTGAGTGTAATTTGTGTGGGTGGTATGCCCACTGTCAGCGGTGGGTTAATAAGCACGGTGATCCTTCCGGACTCTTCTACGTTGGAAAACGAAAGTTCCAAATGAAGGAAGCAGGGTTGCGGACAATCTCAGATATTGCGGGGATGAATGTCAAGGAATTCACGCTTCCGCCGAAAAAAATCCATGGGATTGGGGAGAAGTCGCTTCAAGCGATGAAGATTCGTGCGAAGGTAATGCTTGGGGGTGAGCCTGATATTCGAGGTGGCTACACTTTGCCAATGGGAAAAAGTGAAATCTATTTTGATATAGAGGATGATCCCACACGAAACCTAACCTATCTTTTCGGAGTGCTTGTCAAAGATGGGGACACGGAATCGCCATTTCGATATTTTGTGGCTCGTCATCCTGATGACGAAGAGAAAACGGCTAGGGCTTTTTGGGCATTTCTCTATAGCATCGGAGAAGCAGTGTACTATGTGTATTCCCACAAAGAGCGGACAACATTGCGCAAGCTCATGGAGCGATATCAGCTTGATCAAGACGTATTCGACCGGTATGTTGCATCCGAGTACGATTTGTATGCGAAGTTAATCCTCCCATATTCTGATTGGCCAACGCATTCGTATGGCATAAAAAATATTGCCCATATAGTTGGATTTCGATGGCGAGATGTCGATCCATCTGGGGTGAATTCGATTTCCTGGTACAGCAAGCATTTAGAGGATCCGGAAGATGAATCTTGGCTTCAACGCATTGTTCTTTACAACGAAGATGATTGTCGAGCAATGGTAGCGGTAAAAGAGTTTTTTGAGCATAGACAGTCCTAGAAGAATTGACTGTAGTGCTCTAACAAATCCTCACTCAAGACGGAGGTCTTTGATATCTTGGATTTCAAAATCATTCGGGGGTAGTTTTCATTAGCTACTAATCATGGGTTTGTGCAATCGAAGATGTAAATAACGTGACGCGGAAGTAATTTGCTTTGTAAATGAAAAAATTATTGTCGGTGTAAGACTAAAAGAATTCCCCCAATGATCATCAGCGCAGCGGTGAGGAACATCATGTTATAGCCACTAATGGTTACTAGCAGACCCCAGAGTGGGGCACCGATCAAAAATCCTATATCGAATAGTAGTGTGTAAAAGGTTATGACGCTTCCTCGTATCTTCCTACTGGTGTTCTTGATAAGGATAGAGGATAGGATGGGGAATCCGTAGCCATGTCCGGTTCCACATAACATTCCTGTGAACATAAGACCCCAGATAGTAGGGAGATGGGAGATCATGAGGATTCCAATTGCAAGGCATCCAAGTGAGATGCTCAACACCTTTTTTTCACCAAGTTGTTGAGGCAATCGAACTCCGAATAGTCTGATGAGAACGGCAACGCTTGAGTATGTGGTGAAAAAGAATGAGACGTTTGTAAGGCCGACAGTTTCGGCAAATGGTTTGAGAAATATGAAATAAGAGGAGAGACCGAGTGAGAAGCTGAGGCTCACAATCCACAGCACGACAAATCTTTGATCTTTGGCAATTTCCCAAAGAGACGGACTAGATTTTTCTAATCTCTTGAAATCCGGTTCTGAAAGCATGGAGAAAAATATTACTGCAATCAAGCTCATCACTGCGCCAGATATAAACAAGGCTGAAAACCCACCAAGCCAAATCATCCACTCCCCAAGCATTACACTGATAGATCCGGATAGGTGCCCTGCGATCCCAAAATATGCAAATCCTTCTGTTCGGCGTTCCTCTGGGATAATGTCTGCGGCAAATGTCATGATGGCTGCGAACAGCGGCCCAATTGATAACCCGTGTAGTAATCGGATTCCATAGATCAGTGGTCCAGTCTCGTCAACTAATATATAGCCGAGGTTCACGCCGACGAAAAGGGAAGCGGCTCCGATGAGGAGAGGTTTGCGTCCTTGACGGTCAAGCCTGACACCAATCCACGGTCGAATCAGGACTCCTGAGACAGAGGCAGTCCCCATGAGAACTCCGATCATGAAGCTGTCGTATCCCAAGTTGCCAAGGAACAACGGAAGCAGGACATAGGGCCAAAACGCCATGCCTATGCAAAAGTGCCCCCCAAATGCCAGAAGAAAGTTCTTGGTTATGATGGGAGCCGCGTTGGGGTTGGAGCGACTATCATTGACGGGCAGAAGCTGCCGCAATGTACGCATTAATTACGGCGAAACTGTTTACTAAGGGAGAGCCCTTGACATTGGTATGAAGATGCGATGTTGACTCCGTAGACTTTTTTTGATGGGGCCATCAGTCGTTCATAGATCAGCCTGCCGACAGTTTGCCCATCTTCGATGATAAACGGAACATCATGGGAACGAACTTCCAAGACAGCATGTGAGCCTTTGATATCGCTTTGGCCGTACCCAAATCCAGGGTCAAAAAACCCAGCGTAATGAATGCGGAATTCTCCAATGGATGAATCATATGCAACCATTTCCGCAGCATAATGTGGTGGAACTCGTATCTTTTCTTTCGAGCCAAGAATATAGAAGTCGTCAGGGTTTAAGATCAGGTTATTATTTTTTGAATTCTTAATGACTTCCCAGAAATCCGTTGGCGTATATTGATTGATCTTTCTAAAATCAATTGCTGGAGCATGTTTTTTTGCACGGTATCCTATCACCTCGCTATCTGATTTTCCTTGTAAGTTAATCGATAGCCGTAAACCGTTGTGGATTGACGCTTCTCCAGGACGATCTCCATCTTCATACACTAGAATCTCCTCCTCATCCAACTTCTGGAGGCGGCTATCGAGCGAAAGGGGTTTTCCTCGACTAAGCCGAAGCTGATTGAGGCAGTCACCTTGTCTGAGGACAACGGGAAAGGTTCGCGGAACAATTTCGGCGTATAATCCACCTGTGTAGCCGTTTGGAACGCGTTCAAATTCTGTCGCCCCATCTGTGATAAGTCGTGTGAAAATATCTAATCGGCCTGCTGTGCTTTTTGGGTTGGTCTTTGCCCCAATGTCGTTGGGAAGGTTCATGTTTTCCATTAAGGGTACGATGTAGACACACCCTCGCTCAAATACTGTTGGTGTGGTGATGTCAATTTCTGCAATCAGCCAGTCCTGGAGCTTGCTCATTACTCCAGCCATAGGTCCAGGAAGAAAACTAGCTTGGATACGATAAGCCATAGGCCCTAGACGCAAATCAATACTTGCGGGTTGAATTTGGTCGTCGGTAATTTCTATGTCGGCGTGAACATAACCTTTTTCAGTAAGTTGGGTAATGGTTTGTGACGGGAGGATTCCGGTCGTATAGAGGGTATTCTTTTCTTCCTCGTATTCGGGGAATAATGGTTCAGTGTGTGCCTTCATTGGGTTCATCCTCGTTATTCTTTGTTAAGAACACCTCTTGGGTTTCTAAGTCCCCCTTGGTCATCGACGGCAGCTTGCCGGGATTGAAAGTAAGCATCTTGTACGGAGATATAAAAATCAAGCGATGTGCTTTCAATGTTCTCAAAGGATTCAATGTGGAGAGATCGGGCGTTAGTTACTTCGGCACCATATGCACCATAGCTTAAGCTAGTGGGTAGAGTCGGGTTTGTAATGGGTGTGTCAAAGGCAATATAGGTGAGTGGTTCAAAAGCAGTGTCGAAGACCAGTCCAACGCTATCGCGAAGGGTTGATGGTCCCAAGAATGGAATAATAATATAGGGCCCGGGTTGCAGACCCCAAGTAGCAAAGGTTTGTCCCGTATCCTCATTACTTGGGAGGATGTCAACGAATGGATGTGACGCAACGTCATACAACCCCCCGATTCCAATGCTGCTGTTGATAGTAAAACGGGCGAACTCTCGACCGGCTCCAACAAGTTTCCCTTGCAAAATGCTATTGATAAATCGTCGTGGCATAGCCAGATTCGTAAAGAAATTTTTGATATTCTGTTGTAGGGGATCTGGCATGATCCAGTCATACCCAGTCGCAAAAGGCTTAAAAATAACCCTATCAAAGTAGAGGTTGAACGCAAAGATTTTCGAGTTTAATGGCTCCCATGGGTCGGGGTGAATATTGTGTTGGTTGCCATCGTTTATTGTATCCTCATCGGAAAAAGGGTCATCGATGTCAGTAAATTCCTCATGGGCCATGGGAACATGTTCTTGCTGGTTTAGGAAAGCAAGCGATTGAGTGTTAGTTGCTTTCGTCAGCGTTCTTGCAAACCCTAAGGTTGAGAAACATCCAGCAAAGAAGACGAGGCTGGCACTGAGCACTACGACTAATCTGATAGTGGGTATCTTTCCTCCAGGTGTATGTTGCGATCTCATTCTTTTTTTCTCCGTTCTTTGGCACAGGTAACGGTAAATCTGTTGCTGTGATAGGGCATCATACCTTAATCTCTATCAAAGACTAAAGAGTCAATTTCGTAACCTAGATCAAGGTTATTTGAACCTTGCAAAGGTCAATGTACTGTGCTAGCGTTTCCGTGTTTTACAGAGAATAGGGGAACGTATGGCTGCTAAAGAGGAAGAAGAGAGGGGTTTTGTCATTAAAGATCGCCGTGCGAGATATGGGGATGATGATGAAGTTAAGACTGAAGTTAAAGAAAACACACTACAATCTGAGGGTGAGGCTACACAAAGTGTGGCTTCGGATCCAGTTACTGATACTGTTTCTGGGGCCGAAAGGGAACAATCTGCCAATCCTCGCGAATTGACGTTTCAGTCTTTTATCTACTCTCTTGCATCTTCAGCACTGATGTTTCTAGGAGAGGAGGCAAAGGAGGGAAGCAAACCTACACCGCCGAATTTCCAACAGGCAAGTGAGATCATTCAGATACTGACGATGCTTCAGGAAAAAACAAGGGGAAATCTTACGACGGAAGAGGACTCGCTGCTCAAAGATATGCTCTATACCCTCCGAATTACCTATGTCAAACAGGCCACGCCGAAACCGTAGGCGGCACGCTGAATAATTTTTGATCAGGTTGTACGCGGTACGGCGTGCTGAGGTCGTCCCCCATGTCGGAAAATTTTCACATCACGGCACCTTCGCAATCTAAGGTAAATCTTCGGCCGGTCTGGATTACCATCTTATTTTTGTTGCCGTGCCTTGCTCTCACCTATGTCTTGAACGAGTGGACTGGCGACACTCCTTACATCCCAAGCAATATTCTTGTTCTAACGATGGTCAATGTCGACCTAATTCTTCTTGTTCTTCTAGCATTATTTCTCTCACGAAACTTGGTCAAGGCAGTTTTTGAGCGTCACTACGGTTCCGGATTCCAGTCAAAGCTCATATTCGCGTTTGTTGGGTTTTCTCTGATTCCGTCTGGACTCTTGTTTATTGTGGCCAGTGGGCTGTTGACTAACAGTGTGAATAATTGGTTTAGCATCCAGGTTGAACAGTCACTGAAAGATGCTCTTGAGGTCGCGCAGGCTTATTACAAAGACCAGCAAGCACATATACAACAAAGCGGACAAGCGATTCGTGATGAGATCGTGCGTCGAGATCTTTTATTGGTTCGCCGAGAAAAGGCATTGCGGATTACACTTGAACGGAAGCGTGTAGAACATACCCTTGCGGCGGTCGAAGTATGGTCTCCTCAGATGGAACTTCTTGGGTCAGCAACTGATCCTCATTTTCCAGGAGGAGAGTTAGGCCCTCCGCTGGAGCCTGTATTGGAACAAGCCATTTCAGGTGTTCCAGAGTTGTTATTTGAATCTACATCATTTGGGAAACTTATGATTATTGTTTTGCCTATTACACTGTCGTCGACGGTTGTGGTGTCAGAAACGAACAGGGCAAACGCCATTATTGTTGCCTATCGAATATTTCCTGAGTCGGTCGTCGCAAAAGGTAATGATATCGTGAGTTCCTATGAAGATTATCGCCAACTCAAGGCCTTCAAAAACCCTATTAAAACAACCTACATTGTCTCTTTTGCTGTGATCGCAATGGCTATTTTATTCTCAGCAGCTTGGTTTGGTGTCTATCTTGCTCGACGCATCACTGTGCCTATTGAAAAATTAGCTGAAGGTACGAAGGCAGTTGCGGCGGGCAATCTTAGTGTCCACATTGATGCGAAGGCTGATGGAGAAATGGGCACTCTTATGGAAGCATTTAATACCATGGCCAATGATTTAAGGGTGAGTAATGCTGAGTTGGTCAAAGCACAGAAGGTGGCAGTGTGGCGCGAAGTTGCCCAACGGATAGCGCATGAGATTAAGAATCCCCTTACTCCGATTCAGCTTTCAGCTCAACGACTTCGCAAAAAAGCATCAGAGGGTGTAGAGGAAATTCGAGAATCTGTCCAAGATGCTACAGGTATTATCATCAATGAAGTGAAGAGCCTGATGCGTTTAGTGGATTCATTTTCTACCTTTGCACGAATGCCTGAACCAGTGATGGCAGAAGAGTCTCTTCATGATGTGATTCGTGATGTTAGTATGCTCTATATGACATCTCAACGGGATGTTGAGGTCAATCACAGTTTGGATGAGGCTGTTCCACCAATTTTCATTGACCGAGAACAGATGAAGCGTGTGTTCGTTAACCTGTTTGAGAATGCGATTGCAGCAATGGATCATAAGGGTAGGATCTGGGTACGAACGCGTTATGATGCTCAACGACGTAAAGTATTTGTCGAGGTAGAAGATGAAGGAAAAGGGATTCAACCTGAGGATCGTGATCGGCTGTTTCTTCCGTATTTTTCAAACACGAAGAATGGAACAGGGTTAGGACTGGCGATCGTTAACCGAATTATCACTGATCATCATGGGAAGATTAGGGTTTTGAGTCATGGAATGGTAGGGACAACTTTTGCCATGGAGTTGGCCGTAGGGGAGAATGACAAACATTTTATAGCCATATCCCAAAGAAGCAACGAGTAAACTATGGGTAACATTTTACCTGTTGAGGTGAAGAGAAATTGATGAGGTTGGTTTGAAACCTCAAGCTGAATCTTATTCGTTTGCGGGAAAGAGAAATTTATTGTTTTCAGTTGATAAGTGGTAAAGGGTAGGTGTTTTCTGCAGGTACCATTTGTAAATTGCGAAGGAAAAGGGAGCCTTGACTTCGAGCGTTTAAAGCCTTTGACAAAGTTTTCCCTTGTATGTCTCGCAAAAGGTCACATGCCTCACGTCGTTTAGGGGGCTCCACTAGTTTTATTGCTCTTCTATTAGAAGAAGGGGTGAATTCACCCACGGATTCCTTGGTCAATTCCCCGAGATTTTCTGGAAAGCTTACCATCTGTTCCTTGAATTTAGAGTCTAGTGGAGGGAAAAGTGCTGATGAAAAAGTGCCGACATCTTCTAACATCATTGTTGGAATGCATGCAAAAGATGCGATGCTGCTCTGAATTGCTGCATCAAAATACGACTTATATTCTTTCAGCAAGATAACACTAAACAATATGTTTAGTTTGTCGAATTCCTGATTGATTAGACGTTGAAAGTTGGCCTCATTGGCAAAGTAGGTTTCAATATCTTCTGCGCTATCAAACCATTCAGTATGGGAAAGTTCGTCAAAACGATTAAAAAAATCTGATATCACTCGATGATTTTTGTTTTTATGAGAGCCCGAATCATGAGTAGTTTCCAAAATGTTTCGAAAAACGTCTATGGGGTTGATACCATAAAAATTGGCTGCTTTCAGGAGAGGTTTGTAAATATTTAAATTCCAGCAGAAGTCAATTAGGAAATGCAATTTTCTAAAATAAAATAGCTCTAACTCTCCCATCGTATTGGTTTCTCGAACACTCTCTTCGTATTCAAATGCATTCAGGGTTGATCCATCGGAGCATCTGTATACTCCTGCATCTCCGTGGATAAGTCTGAAGCGAGTTTTAAATCCAAACTCTTTGCGTGTTTGTGTTGAATTGGTTTCGGCACCGGCAAGTAGACGGATGTTGTGAGTGTATATAATGTCAACGCCAATATCGAGAAGCTCTCTTAATGCGGCTTCATGGGTTTCTTTGGTTTCCCCGCCCATTGGAATGATCAATTCAGAAAATGTATCCGATCCCATATTGCGAAATTTTTCGTGGTAGTCAATATAGGTATTTAAGGATATGTTAGAGCGTTTGATGTTTTTTAAAACTTGTTTGTTTAAACTCTGAACAGACATGAAAACTACGACCATGTCCCCAAGTATTTCACCAATTTCGATATTTCTTTGGTTGACGTTCTTGGCCATCCAAATATGACATCTATGTGGATGTCCTGTCGCATCTTTGATACGTCGGATAGCCTTGGCAATTTCAATATCACGTGGGAAAATTCCAAAATTAGCGTCGCAGACGATCCAGTTTTTTGCCTGTGTCATTTGACCCACGTAATCAATTTCATCCAAAGTGGTGGCCACATCAAAACGGCTAATGCGGTCTTTAGAAGCAGCTCCCCATGCACAGAATGTACATTTGTAGGGACAACCTCTGTTGCTTTCGAACATTGGGACCATTCCGGCCTGGAGAAATTCATCTAAATAACCACTCAGATAGGGTGAGGGAATATTGGTAATTGTTTTCTTAAGAGGCCGTACCCCATGTGTAAGTATTTTTTCCCCATCACGCCAGACAATATTTTGTGGTAGGTGGTTATAATCACGGTTGTTTTCACGCCACCAGGTAATGAGTTCTGAAAATGGCTCTTCTCCACCGTCAATAACAAGAAAATCTAAATATTGGTGTCGGTTAAGAAATGCGAGGCGTCTTTCAGGATCGGGGTCGATATTTGGGCCTCCGGCGACAATGAGTGCATTGGGAAGTGTTTTTCTGATGTATCCACCTACCACCTTATTCAACGTTTCGTTCCACCCATAGTTTGAGAGGCCTACGATATCAGGGCGGTCTTCAACAATTTTTGAAAGGAGTTTTTCAGGATGTTTGAATAAAGTGATATTGACGTTAGAGCCATGCGTAGCTACAGCATACGCTTTTATGTAACCAATGTTTAGCGGGGTTAATAACGCGGTGTTTTGGACAGAGTAGGTGTGTGCCAAGTCAGCTAGAAAAACATTGGTTGGGTCTTTTATCATTAGATTTCAGCGTGATCTTTCGTTAGGGAGGTAGTAAGAAATTCTTTTGGTAGCCCGTTTCTTACGGGCGCACTCTACAGCAAAAAATGCTATCGAAAAGAAAGTCATCTAAACAAACGTGGGCAGAGTGTAGCATTTATTTGCCCTTTTTTGGAAGAAAGATTTTTAAATAATAAGTTTCCAATTGACCCAACTCTTCTCCATTTGATAGAAGTTTTGTTAGTAGCAATAAAGTCATTGTATACACATGGTCTCTTTGTTATTTTTCCGAACAGAAGGCTTCTAATCTTGAAATCTCTACTCTAAAATTTGATATGATTGGAGATAGTATAAGGTGTATCTTGAAGTAGCGGATAAGAGGAAAGCAATTTGACTTGAGAAGTGGAATGTAGATATTTTTTATTCTCTTCAAGAACGAAGAACACTACCTGATTTTTAAGTAGGGTTTTTTAGCTACATTAGCAGTGAGCATTGTGAAAAGATTGTGGTGTTGCACAAAGGCTTGTTCAGGATGATGCTTATCGTAGAATTGCTTGTCAAAGAGAGTGCTGAATGTCTAGTGGCTGTCTCTCAAGGAGTAAATCATGAGTGAAATCGTGCTTGTTGTTGACGACGAGACCTCAATTCTTGAATCTGTTTCTGGAATTCTACAAGATGAAGGGTTTGATGTTGTGACTGCAACTCGCAGTCGTGATGCTTTAGATGCTCTGGTAAGATGTAATCCGTCGCTCGTTCTCCTTGATGTTTGGATGCCAGATGAGGATGGCTTGACACTTTTAACACGACTCAAGACGTTGCGGCCGAACATGCCAGTGATTTTGATTACTGGGCACGGGACTATTGATACAGCTGTTCGTGCTATTCGACTTGGCGCTGTAGACTTTCTTGAAAAACCCCTTTCCCTCGATGGCCTTGTGCAAGCAGTCAAAGGGGCAATCGGAAATGAAGTAACTGAAGTTGCTGTGTCGCCCGTATGTCCGACTCTTCAAAATCACTATCGTGGGAGCAAACGAGTGTCGTCAGTGCCCCAGCGGACAGTGGCCAAGAGTGTTGTGATAGGGGGAGTGGGGTTACATAGTGGGGTACGAACCGGTTTGATCCTACAACCGCTCGGATTGAATAATGGAATCCGGTTTAGCAGTCTTGCGGGTGATGGTGTGGTTGAGGCTCATCTCGATAACGTTGACTTGACCGGCTATGCTACTACGCTTCTCAAAGATGGGATTCGAATACGCACGGTAGAACATTTTATGTCGTCATTGCACGCGTATGGCATTACAAATCTTTTGGTGAAAGTTGAAGGAGAACTTCCAATCCTTGATGGTTCTGCAAATGAATTTTGTGAATTACTTGATTCTGCTGGCATTGAAGAGCAAGCAGGGACTTTGCCTCAGATTGTGATCAAAGAGTCAATCAGAGTGACAGACGGATTAGATGCTGAGATCTCAATTAGTCCGTATGATGGATTCAAGGTTACTTATGAACTCTCTCATCCACCACCTGTTGGTGATCAAACATACACCTTTGAACTGGATTCACCTACTGCCTTCCGTGATGAAATTGCTCCGGCTCGAACCTTTGGATTTTTAAATGAGGTGAGCGCGTTGGAAGAGATGGGTTTAGCCAAGGGTGGAAAGCTCGACAATGTTATTCTCGTTTCGGATCATGGAGTAATCAATACGCCGCTTCGATTTTCAGAGGAGTTTGCTCGCCATAAAATTCTTGATATCATCGGGGATTTTTATTTACTTGGCCGGCCAATTAATGGCGCGATTCATGCACGGAAAACTGGCCACACTGAAAATATTTCCTTGCTACGGAAAGTACGAGAGACGCAATCCTTCCAGTGATACGCTGCCACTGTGTGCATGAGTTGAAGAATTGAAAAGCTTTTGTGGCAACAGAAATAGAACTATGTTTGACGTGCCCTAAATGCGGATTTGATCTAAGTAGGGAATCTGTTCCACAGGGTTACTTACAAACGTCTTCATTGATGTCAACGTGACAGACTCAATGCTAGGGTTGAGTGCGATTCAGCAGGGTGTTCTTTCGCTCTGTTCTCCCGTAGATCGAGCACATTTTGTGTTTGGGTTTTTCACAAAGAAGAATACAGTTTCTCTGGAATTTTTGAATCTCAACAAAAATGGTGGTGTTTGTTCTGGAGAGTTCAAGAAGAGACAACAAAATTTATATCGTTTTATGTTTATAGGGAGATGTGTTTTTTAGTTGCTTTCTTCTCAAGTAGCATTACATCGTTTTCGATACAGGTTAACGTAGCGTGCCATTGTATGGCTAACCACTCAAATGTTTTGCGAGAAAAAAAACACACATGGGTAGGATCACGTTTATAGTGCCACTGAGCAAATAGTTTGTGCTCTGGCATCAGTTTGGTCATTATTCCTAAAATTCCTCCTGGCTCTAGAATTGTCCATAAACGCGCTAATTCCATTCTTGGATGGTGAAGGTGTTCGACTACCTCGGTTGCGGTAATGAAGTCATAAGGTCCGTCGAGTGCTCTAGGGTTTGGTGCGTAGAAATGATCATAGAGTGCCATAAAATGTCCGGCTTCCTCAAACATTACAGATAGCGTTGGGCCTGGCCCGGAACCAAAATCGAGGCCGTGACTTCTTGGGACCAATAGGTTGCGCATGGGAATAAATAGGCGGCTGAGAAATGCACGATACTTTTGATCTTCCTGCCTGTTTTGATGGGTATCATAGCGGGCTTTTTCTTCTTTCGCTGATAGATAGTGAGCGGGAGGGACAAAGACCAATTGGCATGTCTGGCATTGGAGGTACTCGCGGTTTTTGTCGCTGTGAAATTTGATCGTATTTTCTGTTTGGCATAATAAACACATCATACATACCACACGCCGTTGGTCATGAAACAATCGATTGAATCGAGGCTCATGTGAATGAGCAATCCTAATCCAACGAGTCGTAGCTTTAGTATAAAGCACCAGATTCCATATACAGCGATTGCGATTGGTTCATGAAGAGGGTGAAACCCGACACTACATCGGGTGGGGTCGTAAATTTGGTCGGCGAAAAGATGGTCAAGATCTACAAGCATCGTAGATATCATCACAACGTAGCTGATATGCCAATTCTTTGCAAAGACTAGCTTTGCAATAATTACGGGAATAATAAAATGAAGGAGCAGGTGTAGAATCTATAATCTCTTGCAGGGAGATTCAGGTGGTTATGTTTGTACCACAATAGTTCTTGCCAGCTTGTCATGCCATCCTTGTTTGCGTTCATCAAACGCAACCCAGAGAAAACCAAGCATCAAAGGAATGGTCGAGACAATGTATGCAAGGTAGCGCCAAATCAGTTGTCCTATTGAGGGCTTACCTCTTGTTTTTGCATCTATGATTTTAATACGTAGGAGCATTTTTCCTGGGGTAGCAGATCGAAATACCCAAAAGGCAATGATTACAACAGCTGGAATGATCCATGTAATAAGAAACTCTAATAAGCCTGTACCTGCTTTTCCGGTAAGAATTGGGTCGATGCCATATGTCCCAATCAGCAATGGAGTGATGAGGAGTAGTAACAGTATTGAGTCAATAGTAGATGCGCCTAGCCGGATCCAAAACCCCGCATACAGTTCCCGTAAAGCATTTTCACTAGTAGGGTCAAACTTTGGGGTCTGACTTGGTTGCTGGACCATGAGGCTTCCCCTTTGTATTATCTGTATCTGTTATCCAATTGGAAGGGTGTCAAGGCATAATTCAAAAACAGTACAAGGCATGGTGATTTGCCAATTGTCAAGCACTTGGGGATGGAGTTCTCCGAGGAGACCGCATGGCGTATGATTAAGTGTGAGTTGTCCGATACGGCCATCAATGAAAGAGGGGTGTGTTGTTGGTTCGATTTCGTATGATAAGCCAAGAGTGTAAAACAGTAGATCAACATAGGAGTGCATTTCAGAAAAATTTGCGTTTGGGTGGGCTAAGAGTGCGCTGAGGGCATTGAGTGTTCGAGTTCCAGATTCGGTTTTTTGGTCTGGTTGTACGATCTCACCTGCTTCGAAGAGGCAATGAGGATAAAAACTATGAGAAGAAGAGGATTCTACGCGAAGTAACGAAGGAATTATCCATTGGCGAACACAATTGTAGGTGAGGGACATCACGTTGTCGACCTCGATGATAGCTGTGTCAGGGAGATTCATTCGAATTGCTAAATCGTCCTGTGAGGCCAAGATATTCGAAAGAATTTCTTGAAATCCAAACCCAATCATGAGTTCGCGGACTTTGTCCGAGATGATCTCAGATTGAGAAAGACTTCCGACTGTGAATTCTGACGGGAGAGTAGTGCGGAAGGTATTGTACCCGGTGCTGATGGCAATGTCCTCGATAGCGTCGACGGGATGCATGAGGTCGTCTCGATAGGGAGGTTGTTTTACGTAGAGCGTTTTTGCGCGTGACTTGACCTGATGCCCATACTCAACTAGTGCTTGCTTTCCTTCATTTAAGGTTAGTGAGTCGCCAAGGATGGCATTGATTTTTTCTTGAGGTACTTCGATCTCGGATCGAAAATCATAGGGCACGCGGATTGATTCCCCAAACTCTGTCTGTGTTGGATAGAGTACTTTTAGGGGCTCAATGGTTGACTCACGATCGGTAAAATTGGCTGCCAAGATATTGATTGTATGTAGGACCATGCGCAGATCAGTTCCGGTCACTTCGACGAACAGATTCTTATCGCCAACTTGCACTTCCCCAATTTCACGGCTATTGATGATTGGGGGGAAGGAAAGGACAGTTCCTTCGGCATCGGTGAGTAACGGATAGTGTTGCTTATTGCTTTGCCCGATTAGCGTGGATTTGTACTCAATGCCTTTGGGGTGGCATTCTAGGATCTCCGGCAGCGTCATAGGTTTGTCAAATCCTAATGGAGTGAATTGTGCAATATTAGGGTCTGCGATAGCGTATGTGATGGGGAACTGTATAGGATCAAGCCGATAAATGCCGATTGATACGCTCTTTCGTTTACGTCCGAAGACATCGGCTAGCTTCTCTTGTGTTTGGATAAGTTGCGCCAATTCTTGGTCCGAGAGCATGTAGCCTCTTGTCTTAAAGCCGCCAATATATGGCCTGATCAAATCAAGACCGTTTCCAACATTGATTTGATCAAGGGGTTTTTCCCTTGATTTGAAGAACAAATAGGGGCGTAGCTCCTTATCCCGTTTTACTCGAATTTGGCGGGCAATTCCCTCAGTACACCAGAGATCTGGGCGATTGGTATCTTGAAGTTCAACCTTAAGTATATCCGTTTCCGGATCATAGTTTTTGATTTCACCCTTTGCCAAGAGTAGCCATTTGTCCAACTCCTCAATAGGGAACGTCCATCCGATAAGTGTGTCGAGGTCTTGTTTTGGGAAATCAATCGTTGGCATGAGTTTTACAATGGTGTCGGTTGTTGACGGATGAGGTCTAGGTTGGCAGTAAAGAGATCACGAATATCATGAATCCCTAGTGCAATCATTGCCATGCGATCCAGTCCAAGGCCCCATGCGATGACAGGAACCTTGATGCCTAATGGATGTGTGACCTCTGGCCGCAACAGTCCAGCACCTCCAAGTTCCATCCAGCCTAATTTTGGATGTTCGACATGTAGTTCAACGGAGGGTTCAGTAAATGGGAAGTATGCTGGTGCAAATTTCACCTTTGTTGTCTGCGCCAGCTCTTTTGCGAAAAGTAATAAGAGTCCGAGGAGTGTCTGGAAATTGATTGTGTTTCCGAGCACAATGCCTTCTGTTTGGAAAAAGTCAGTAGCATGGGTGGCATCAATCTGGTCATAGCGAAAACAGCGTGCTATGGAAAAATATTTTCCGGGAATTTTTGGTTGCGACGCGAGGGTTCGAGATGATACTGCGGTTCCCTGACTTCGGAGGACAAGACGCCGAGTCCGTTGCTCGTCGAAGGGGTAACCCCAGCCTCGGGATCCTGTTGTCCAGCCATCTCGATGAGTTTGAGCAACTTGGCTAATATAGGGTTCAGGAATAGCTGTTGAATACGCGGGACTCTTTACGAAATATACATCATGGATATCACGGGCTGGGTGAAACTGTGGCATATAGAGCGTGTCCATATTCCAAAATTCATTTTCGACGATAGGACCTCGCATTTCTTCAAAGCCCATGCTAACCAATGTTGTTTTGACTTTGTCTAAAAATGTTCGGTAGGGATGTTTTTTTCCTGCAGCAATCCGTGGGGGGCGTAGAGCGATGTTATATGGGCGGGGGGTATGCGTCCGCCAAGATCCATCTTTCAGTAGTTCCGGCGTCAGCTGTGCGTAGCCTTCTTTGACTCCGACGGTTACCACGTTCGCGGCAACTGCCTGTCCTCTTTCAGTGAGTGCAAAGGATCTCATGATGTGTTCATCAATTCTAAATGGCTCCTGTGAACGCCCTCGCCGTTGCGAAAAGGTATCAATGATCTTGCGTTCCGTGTTAGGTCGAGTGTCGTAGCTGGATGAGCCATGAGAAATGTTCTCGATGAGCATGTGGAGTGCAGACGTTAGATCACTTGTTGACTTTGTTGGTTCGAGTACTCCTCCAGGGCCTATTTGGATCGATCCTTCTTTTTTTAGGGCTCCAATAGGACCACTCAGGTCGCTTGCCTGTAAGCTTAGTATCTCCTGAAGTCTTTTCATGGTGAGAGGGAGACCCTGTTCTTTTGCTTTTGTGGCTTCAGTAAATATTTGTTTTATGAGGGAGCCTTTTTTTGAAAACCTTATTCCTGTTGAGGTGAGGGAGACGATTTTTGTGACAACTTCTGATGTAATCATGATGTATTGTTTAGCCTGCAGCCACCCAATGCTCATGCTGACTTGTGCGGAGTCGAGTCCGGTATGTGATGCAAGGTCAGCCTCACTGGTGGGGGACTGTTTGTGCAAGTCACGAAGAATGGCGACTTCGAGTGGGTGAAGGCTGGAGAAGTGGTGTTCTTCCAGAGAAGACGATTCTTCGGGTATCATACCTGTTGAATTTCCACTGGCATTGCCTCTGTTCCAGCTCTCCGCATTTGATGTATAACCGTGTCGTATTGCGGGGATTTAAAAATTGCGGATCCTGCAACAAGAACTGTTGCTCCGGCCTGAACAACGTTAGCAGCGTTGTCAGGCGATATTCCCCCATCAACTTCGAGTTCCATCTGCAGGGAATTGTTGTCAATGAGATCTTTGGTTTTTCGGATCTTAGATATGACAGAAGGGATAAATGATTGACCTCCAAAACCTGGGTTGACAGACATAAGAAGTACAAGATCAAGATCTGGTAAAATCTCCTTGATCGATCCAATGTCTGTCGCTGGATTCAGGGAAACCCCTGCTTTGGCTCCCAAATTTTTGATAGTTTGAACCGTACGGTGGAGGTGTGGGCAGGTCTCGAGATGGACGGTCAGTATATCTGCGCCCACGTCACGAAACTTACTGAGGTAATTATCTGGATTGGTAATCATTAAATGTACATCGAGAGGAAGTTTTGTGACACGGCGAATAGCTTCGACAATTGCTGGGCCA
>DCWI01000027.1:0-224 GCA_002328825.1 Nitrospiraceae bacterium UBA2166
AAATTTGGAATGCGGCACGTTTTGCGTTGGACAATGTTCCGGATAGATTTGAGCGTGTTGAGAGTGCGAAGATAAATTTGCAGATCAATCTCTGGATTGTGAGTCGCTTGCATCGGTGTATTGGAGATGTGAATACGTCTCTTGGCGCATATCGCTTTGATGAGGCAGCCAACCGCTTGTACCAGTTTGTTTGGCATGAGTTTTGTGATTGGTATATTGAGTTT
>DCWI01000027.1:527-6626 GCA_002328825.1 Nitrospiraceae bacterium UBA2166
TATTGTGATTGGTATATTGAGTTTTCCAAGCCTGCCTTGAAGGAACAAGGAGGTACTGGTGGATTGGGGACCTATTGTGATGAAACGATCCAAACAATGCTGGATGTTCTCCAATGCATCGTGAGACTGTTGCATCCCTTTATGCCATTTCTGACTGAAGAGTTGTGGTCCACTCTTAGTCGTCAACCAGGTGAGGCTGATCATGTTATGGTGAACGCATATCCTGTGCGGGATGAAAGCAGGGTCGATACGGATGTTGAGATGGCCATTAACATGGTGATTGATGTCATTTCCAGCGTTCGTGTTGTACGGTCTATGTATGGGATCTCGCCTGGAAAAGTTCTTCCTGATGTGGTGGTCATTCCTACAAATGGCGTGGGGCAGGCTGTCTTGTTAGGTCACGCAGCACGGATTAGGGGAATGGGTCGGATTGATTTATTGAAGATAGGGTGTTCCTTGGAAAAACCTCAGGGAAAGTATGGCAGCCAAGTTACCAAAGTTGCTGATGTCTATGTATTGCTTGATGGATTGGTCGATTTTACCAAAGAGCGCATTCGGCTTGAAAAACGTCTGACTGCACTTCGTGTTGATCTTGATCGTGTGGAGAAGAAGCTGAGCAATGCTGTCTTTACTGCAAATGCGCCTGTTATGGTGGTGCAAAAGGAACAAGCAAAGCAGCATGAGCTTTTGATTGAGTGTGACAAGATTTCGTTTGCACTGAGCCAACTCCAGAACTAATTGCTCTCCTGCGAGAAACTTGCGTTCGTGCCAACGACATCACGGTGATCAATTAATACTTTGAATCGGCTTTTACATGAATGAGTTGCCTCCAATCCTTCCAAAACACCTGATTAGCCAAACGGTGGAGTGTGCACTTGCGGAGGATGTAGGGGCGGGAGATATTACTTCAATGGCCATTATTGATTCTGAGAGTGACTCCATGGCTACAGTTCGTGCAGAATCGTTTTGTGTCGTTGCAGGAATAGAACTTGCTCGAGGTGTTTTTCAATCGATCAATTCCGACCTGAATTTCTGTTCTGTGGTGTTTGATGGTGACAAGCTTGCTCCTGGTGCGATGATTTTTACTTTGGAGGGAAATAGTCGTGCAATTCTTGAGGGAGAGCGAGTTGCGCTAAATTTCCTTCAACATCTCTCGGGTATTGCAAGCCTGACGTCAAAGTTCTGTGATTTAGTGAGGGCATATCCTGTTCAGATTGCTGCGACGCGTAAAACGACGCCTGGGTTGCGATATTTGGAAAAGTGGGCAGTCACTATTGGGGGAGGAAAGGCCCATCGTCAGAATTTAGGTGATGGGATCCTTATTAAGGACAATCACCTTTCAATATGTGGGGGTGATGTTGTGTTAGCGTGTCGACAGGTTCGAGAATATATTGATTCTGGATTAAAAATTGAAGTTGAAGTCGATTCTTTGGATCAACTTCAGGCTGCGATTGATGGGAGAGTGGATATTGTTTTGTTGGACAATATGATTGTCGCAGACGTTGAGGCGGCCGTAAGACTGGCTAAAGGGAAGGTGATGCTCGAAGTTTCCGGAGGAATAACCTTGGACAATGTTTTGGAGTATGCTGCGGCGGGACCGGATATTATATCCATAGGTACTCTGACACAATCAGCTCCAGCGTCTCCTATGAACCTTCATCTCGCTCCGTGTATGCCGAAACAAGCTAGTGCATCATGACGCTCAGGGCTAGTCGAGAAAGTTCATGATACTAGGCCAACCAATCCATCGCTTTGAAGAGGTGACGTCGACAAATGCTGTTGCCATGGATCTTTGTCACAAAGGAGCTTTGGAAGGAACATTAGTAGTTGCCGACGCACAGACACAGGGACGAGGGCGCCTTGGTCGCGATTGGATCTCGCCGAGTGGCGTCAATGTGTATTGCTCGTATATTTTGCGGGCGGGACATCGGGAGTGGGTCTCATGGGTCCCATTGATCGCTTCTATAGCTGTTGTATCTGCAATACACGCCAAAACTGGTCTGAACGCGCGGATTAAGTGGCCAAATGATGTGTTAATTGAGGGGAAAAAGGTGGCTGGAGTCTTAGCGGAAACTGTGTCTAATACTGGTGAGATTCAAAGCGTTATTCTTGGCATTGGTGTGAACGTCAATATGTCGAAGGCATTGTTGCCATCTTCCCTTCATTTCACAACGACCTCGTTGTCGGAGCATGTTGGGGAGTTGATTGATCGCAACCAGTTTCTCACAAGACTAACTGGTGAGCTTGATGTGCAATACCAGAAGTTTTGGAATGCTTCTATGTCAGATATCATCCATGAATATCTCAGTATTTCTGATACTATCGGCCGGAGAGTTATTGCGTATCTTCCTGTGGTGGGGCCTGTGGATGGTTGGGCAGATGGTATTGAATTGGATGGGTCATTACGACTGCGATGTCTTCAAGGAGATACATTGATCATTCGTAGTGCGGATGTAGTGCATCTGAGGGGAGAGGAGAAGAAGCGTTCAGTGTTCAGTGAAGAGAGGAAAATATGATCAAAAGGTTGGAATGGGAAACACCTATGGTTGTTGTTTATCGTGAGAGTATTGTGTCTGACTTTTGCGTTTTGCTCTATGCTCCTTGCAATTGACGTTGGCAATACCAGTATCATCGGTGGAGTTTTTGACAGGGATCGGTTAGTTGCTGATTGGCGCGTGGCAACCGATTATGCCAGAACAGCTGATGAATATGGAATTATATTTCTCGACATTTTAACTGCCCGTGGGGTTGAACCATCACCCATTCGTTCCGTGGTTCTATCTAGTGTGGTTCCCCCGCTAACACCCGTATTTGAGCAGATGTCGCAGGCTTACTTTCAAGCAATGCCTCTCATTGTGTCATCCGATTTGAATACTGGTCTTACGTTTTGTTTTGAACAACATCAAGAAATCGGTTCCGATCGTATTGTGAATGCCGCTGCCGCTTATTCTCGTTTTGGAGGACCACTTATCATTGTAGATTTTGGAACTGCAATTACCTTTTGCGTGGTCACGGAGGGCGGAGAGTATCTTGGCGGCGCGATTGCTCCTGGAGTTCAGATCTCAGCAGATGCTCTTGCTCGACGAGCTGCTAAGCTATCGAGTGTGGAATTGACTATTCCTAAAAATGTGATTGGGGATAACACAGCTTCGAGCGTGAAGTCAGGTCTCATTTACGGGTTTGCGGGGATGGTTGATGGGGTCGTGAGACGGATAAAACTGAATCTTGGGAAAGATTGTTTTGTTGTTGCAACTGGCGGGCAGGCGGCGCTTATTGCGCCGGTTTCGGAAACGATTAATGAGGTTCGAGATTTGCTGACGCTTGAAGGTTTAGAGCTACTGTATCGGAAGAGTCAAAGTCCCTAATTCCTTTTTGAGGGAATGCTGAAAAATCTATAGGAGTGTTCTCGATCGTTGTTCTGTTCATGCAAAAGACCCTTGGAGGGAAAACCTTTTTGAACATTATTGTGAGCCATCTGTGGTGTTTGATCTCTTTCCCCCCCATCACAGGGTGAGGCCTTACATTCTGACATGATTAATTTGTAGGTGGTCTTGCTTTAGTGCAGCAAGTGTCTTGCTAGGTGTCTGGCCAATATCTCTAGCAAGTGCTTTCTGCCGATATGTATGGGCACTCATGTACCGGAGGTGTGGTGATGTTATCATGGGGCTACATCTTGTGAGTTCTGGAGGCATTGGTTGCGTTTTTTGCGCAATATATATAAAGTACTGGGGCGCGCTTTGTGGACGTGCGCTCTTGTGCCTGTAAAGGCCTAATTTTGAAGAAGATTTTTGATATTGACTTACTAGGGGTATGAGGGTCGAGAAAATGAAGCCAACTCCAACCGAGAGCAAAGTGCCGCTCCGGCCAGGCGACTTCAACAATCTTGCAGAAGCGCTGGACTATGCCGCAAAAGGTGTGACTGGGTGTAACTTCTATACTGGGAAAGGGGAACTCTATACTGCAGTTTCCTACGAGGAATTACGCGAACAGGCACGAGCGTTAGCGCGTCGTCTTCAAGGTCTTGGACTTTCGCGTGGGGCGCGAGTTGCCCTGCTTGCGGATACTAGCCCTGGTTTTATACGGTTTTTCTTTGCCTGCCAGTATGCGGGCTTGGTTCCAGTACCGATTCCAGCTTTTATTCACCTCTCTAATCGATCAGTGTATGTTGAACAGTTGAAGGCTTTGCTCGTAATATGCCAAGCCTCAGTTGCAGTGGCACCTTTAGATTTTCTTCCATTTCTTGCAGAGGCTGCTGAGGGTTTAGAACTTCGATTTATTGGTAGTCCAGGGGATTTTGAAACACTTTCCGAAGACACAGACGAGTTGAGTCCACTTGGCTCAGGTGAGGTTGCCTACCTTCAGTATACATCTGGGAGTACTCGTTTTCCTCGGGGCGTGATGATCACCCAACAGGCGGTGTTGAATAACCTCTCTGGTATCATTCGGCATGGGCTTGCCGTTCGATCTTCTGATCGCTGCGTTTCTTGGCTCCCGTTCTACCATGACATGGGTCTCGTGGGGTTTGTGCTTGGTCCAGTTGCTTCTCAGCTTTCTACCGACTACCTTAGTCCACGAGACTTTGCGATGCGCCCGAGACAATGGCTTTCCTTGATTGCAAAGAATTGTGCCACGATCTCTTTTAGTCCGACCTTCGGGTATGATCTATGTACTCGGCGTGTTCGGAAAGAAGATACTGCGGCACTTGATCTTCAAAGTTGGCGGGTTGCTGGAGCTGGAGCAGAAATGATTCGTCATGAATCGTTGGCGGATTTTGCTAAGGTTCTTAAAGGTACGGGGTTCGATGCTAACGCGTTCATGGCGTGTTATGGTATGGCCGAGTGTTCTCTCGCTGTAAGCTTTGCCCCTGTATTCAAAGGTCTTGAGATTGATTGTGTTGATAGAGATCATCTTTCTGAGCAACATGTGGCACGAGTAGCTCACGATGGAGTTGTGGGAAAAACCCAGTTGAGTGTAAGCAGTTTTGTTAATTGTGGGAAACCTCTGCCAGAATATGAAGTTCAAATTCGAAGTGAGCGGGGCCATGAATTAGGGGATAGAGAATGTGGAACGATTTTTCTCAGAGGCCCAAGTGTTATGACAAGTTACTGTGGAGATGTGAAGGCTACACAAGAGGTGCTGTCGTCTGATGGGTGGTTGAATACAGGAGATGTTGGGTATCGTGTTCAGGGACATCTCTTCATCACAGGTAGGATCAAGGACCTTATTATTATCAATGGGCGAAATATTTGGCCTCAGGATCTTGAGTATTTGGCGGAGCAGCAGCCCGAAGTTCGACCCGGAGATGCGTCTGCATTTTCTGTTTCTGGGGTGGATGGTGAAGAGTTGGCCATGATGGTGGTTCAATGTGGTGAATTCGCCGGAATTCAGGGAGGGAATCTCGTTGATCGCTTGCAGGGTATGATCCGTGAGGAACTTGGTATTAACTGTTCTATTGAATTGGCCCGTCCTCATACGTTGCCCCGTACGTCATCTGGTAAGCTTTCCCGTTCACGGACTCGGCAAGACTTTCTTCAACGCCGTTCTCAACTGACCTCTGATGCTTTTGAGCATGCGTCTCTCGAATTACCACATGAATGTGGCGCTACTGGGTGATCGCTAGCAGGATGTTAAAAAAGACTTAACTCTCCGCGTTGTTCTCTCATCGCTCAACTCCCATCTGCAAGCAATTTTTTTGCCGTCCCTTCTCCATCGGAGCATTCGGGAATCTTTGTGAATATCCTGTGGGTTACTCTGCTTGTTGCGTTGTGTCCATGCCATTTCAAACGAAAGTGTTTATTTGTCTTGATCCCACACTAGACTCTTTCCATGTCTAGGATAGTTGCTCTAACTGGGGCAACGGGCTTCATTGGTGGGGCGTTAGCACACCGCTTTCACACAGAGGGATGGGTCGTTCGTGCGCTTGTGCGTGCATCGTCGCAAACAGCTAATCTTGCTACTATTCCAATCCAGTTTGTTGAAGGAGATCTGGAAAATACCGGAAGCCTTCACCGTCTCGTTGAAGGCGTTGATGATGTGGTACACTGCGCCGGTCTCGTTCGTGGAGCTTCTCTAACCGATTTTGAGTCTGTGAATGTCCAT
>DCWI01000123.1:0-7345 GCA_002328825.1 Nitrospiraceae bacterium UBA2166
TTTTTCCACTTCCACATGGGCAAGATTCATTACGGCCAACTTTAGCTCCTTCACGTCGAACTGTTTGAGCCTGAGATTCTGATTCTCCGCGACTGAGATGCATGGGAGGAGAATGCGCAGCCTGAAGCATTGGTGGGGATTCTCCCTTTGCCACTTGCACGCGAAACAAGTGTTCCAACACTTCAGACTTAACGCGATGTATCATGTCAGCAAACATGTCAAACCCTTCTCGCTTATACTCTACCAAAGGATCTTTTTGGCCATACCCTCGAAGCCCAATACCCTCCTTCAAGTGATCCATGCTCAACAAATGGTCTTTCCATTGTGCATCAATGATGCGAAGCATCACCATTTTTTCTATTTGGCGAAAAATCTCTGACCCAATCATTTCCTCTTTCTGCTGATATGCTTCTGTCGCCTGTTCAAGAATCTGCTCTCGAAGCGCATCTCGTCCTACGTCTCTGAGGCCAGCCGTAGCACTCCCCTCCTCCTTACGAATATCCATGGAGAATTGGCTCTGGCACGCATCCGCCAACCCATCAAGATCCCACGCTTCCTCATACTGTTCTTCATCACAATGAATCGCAAGAATGCCATCAACAAGCTCTTCAATTGAAGCTTTAATTTCTTCCGTTAGATCGTGCCCCTCAAGAATGAGGTGTCGACGTTCATAAATTACTTCTCGTTGCTTATTCATCACATCGTCATATTCGAGTAGCTGTTTGCGAATATCAAAATGATGTGCTTCAACCTTCTTTTGAGCGTTCTCGATAGATCGCGTAATCATTTTATGCTCAATCGGAATACCTTCTTCCATTCCAAGCTTTTCCATGATATTCGAAATGCGCTCAGATCCGAAAATGCGAAGAAGATCATCTTCTAATGAAAGATAGAATCGTGATGACCCACAATCTCCTTGTCTCCCAGTCCGTCCCCGCAATTGGTTATCAATGCGTCGACTTTCATGCCGTTCAGTCCCAATAATATGGAGCCCTCCAGCCGCCGTTACTTCTTGCTTCTCGCTGTCGCATTCGTCCTGTATCTGTCGAAGCCGGCTCTCCTGCTCAGTGGGGGAAAGATCAGGATATTGCGACATAACCTGCTTAAACAAGAACTCGGGATTTCCCCCTAAAAGAATATCCGTGCCGCGACCCGCCATGTTAGTTGCAATCGTCACTACACCTTTCCTGCCGGCCTGTGCGATAATTTCAGCCTCTTTTTCGTGAAACTTCGCATTAAGCACGAAATGTTTAGTTCCTTGTTTCTTGAGTAGTGCTGATATTTTTTCCGATTTTTCGATGGAGATCGTTCCAACCAATGTCGGTTGTTGTCGGTGAACACAATCAAGGATATCTTCGACTATCGCCCCATATTTTTCTCTCTCTGTCCGATAAATGACATCAGGAAAATCAACCCGAATCATGGGTTTATTGGTTGGAACAACCACAACATCAAGATTATAAATTTTCGCAAATTCTGCTGCCTCGGTATCTGCTGTTCCCGTCATGCCAGCAAGTTTGCTATACATTCGAAAATAGTTTTGGAAGGTGACCGCCGCAAGAGTTTGATTTTCATTGGCAATCTTGACTTTTTCCTTTGCTTCGACGGCCTGATGCAGGCCATCACTCCATCGACGTCCAGGCATCAGTCTTCCGGTAAACTCATCAACGATCGTAACCGCTCCATCGTTGACTACATAGTCCGTATCGCGATGGTAGAAAGTATGTGCACGCAATGCTTGAACAAGGTGATGAACAAGATTGATGTGGGCAAGATCGTAAAGATTGTCCACCCCAAGAAGACGTTCTGCCTTTGTGTTCCCCTCCTCAGTCAATGAGGCGGTCTTCGTCTTTTCCTCAATCGTATAGTCTTCGTTGGGTTTAAGATGTGGAATAATTTTATCCAGCCGATAGTACAAATCAGTTGATTCTTCGGTTGGCCCTGAAATGATCAGCGGTGTCCTCGATTCATCGATCAAGATGCTATCCACTTCATCAACGATCGCAAAATGTGGTGTAGGTTGACTTCGCTGCGACACGTCGACCACCATATTGTTACGTAAATAGTCAAACCCATATTCATTATTTGTCCCGTACGTAATGTCAGCCTGATAGGCTTCTGTACGGCTCACCGGCCTCAGTGACTGTAATCGCAAATCAGTCGATTCGTAGGAAGGATCAAACAGAAAGGACGATTCGTGCTGAATAACGCCAAGAGAAAGACCCAGCGCGGAGTAGAGCGTACCCATCCATTGCGCATCTCGTTTTGCCAAATAATCATTCACTGTGACAAGATGAGCTCCCTGCCCTATGAGAGCATTGAGATAAAGCGGGAGAGTCGCAACTAGCGTTTTCCCTTCACCAGTCTTCATCTCTGCAATTTTTCCTTCATGGAGCACAATCCCGCCCAATACTTGGGAATCAAAATGCCGCATACCTAGTGTACGCTTTGACGCTTCTCGCGCTACCGCAAAAGCATCAGGTAAGATGTCATCCAGCCCTTCCCCTTGGGACAAGCGACTCTTAAACTCCGCTGTTTTGGCTTGGAGCGCGTCATCACTAAGACCCAACACTTGCTCTTCAAGCGACGCAATGTGCATAACACGAGGCCAAAGCCGTTGGAGTTCACGATCGTTCTTGCTTCCAAAAATCCGATTGAGTAGAGAAGTAATCGTCATCACTATATCCTTTGTCACAACACAATTATCATACAGTATCCTAAAATAGAGAGTTGAATTGTGCACGCGTCAGAAAACACAATTCATTTAAAAACACAACAAACGATTTTCCATTCTGATGTAAGCCATCACCCGCACACACGTGCAACGGCTCTGATTCTACACCCCAATTTCTCACAACCATACCCTTCATACCTCTATCACATGGTAGCAAGTAGCCCTATATGTGGACCTGATGAAAATCTCCTATCCAATAGAGTTGATTCGAGTTTGACTGGGATAGTCCAGTTATTACATTGCCCATTTACGTAAATCCTGATACAGGGCAATTGAACCCAGCTCATCTGACCACTCATTACACAAATAAGCTACTGGGACCTTCAATGCTAATAACGAATCAGTTCCCGGAATAAGATCTGACACCTCCTCTTCAAGCCATGCATGCAACTCATTCAAATGGGTAAAACTCCCACCTAAAAGCCTCTCACGTAATTTCGGAACCGTCTTCTGCTCAAATACGCACTTGCGATCCACATCAATAATATCGGGCAAAAGCAACCCAACCTGACCAATAGACACACCAACCAGACTTAGCAACTCGGCATACAGCAAGAATGCAATTGAATTGGCCTTTTCATGAAGTTCGTTTAACAACCCCATACCACGTGCAAACGAGGGTTCACTTCCTGGTAATAGCTGACAATAAAACTTTAGCTTCGGCTCTGTGCCGGACGGACGGACTGTGATGACATACTGGTCAGTACAGATTTGAACAACATTTCTAGGCAACTTATCAGATTCGCTTACAAATGGCCCAAAGACTCTCTCATCCCAAAAATCGATTACCTTTCTCACAACATGACCGGCAAGAACCTCAGGAGGTTTGCCCCGCAAAGAAGCCATAATGCGATCCTTTCTCAAGACACCATCTACCCCAACCATCATGATTGAACGACTGACATCAGCGTAACCACCAAGTTGCTCCAAGAGATGAAGGTAATAGTCTAGAATCGTCTTACCTTCACGTCGCAAACGCTGATACAGAATAGCAAGGTACATACACGCCGGAGTAGCATCCTTCTCGCGAATGGCAGGAAGGATCATAATCCCATGGCTTTCCTCAGCAGCCATAACAAGTTGATCGGAAGAACACGTCACATGGCGATAGGAGCCATCACGATCAAGAGTATTCAAAACATCAGCCACGTATTTAAAGCCAACCAATAGATCGTCAACGATCCATGACTCACCCACTCGCGCAACGATCACGTCAAGCATCTTAGTCGTCACAAGCGTCTTAATCACAAGCCCTTTACGCTGAGGTCCTTGAGGGTCAAGCATCAGAAAATAACACAACACCGCGGCAATTTTATTCCCATCAAAGTGATACCACGAGCCATCACGAAGCTTGACCTCCAAACCAACGCGATCGGCATCAGGATCACTCGACAAAACAATCCCCACACTTTTAGAGTCAGCAAATGCACGAGCAGGTTCCGTCGCCTGAAATACCTCCGGGTTAGGTGTTTTGAACGGAATCACCGAAAACATCCCGTCAGGCCCTTGATTTGGTGGTATCAAAAATGGCAACTCGGCCTGTTCGAACACATCACCAACAGTGGTCAACCCACAACCACACAAGGGGGTATAGACAACAGAAGCAGTCGGTTGAGGAAGATGGATTTCGTCGTGCAAGGCCACGTACATCTTTACATAATCTCGATGGAGTGCCTCAGAGATACCCACCACCATGCCTTGTTGAAGTGCCTGATCAAATGGAGTTGAAAGAACATTGATCGCCTGTTCCATCGAATCCGCTAACTGTTGATCATGGGGAGCCACAGGTTGACTTCCATACTGGTCATACACCTTGATCCCATTGTCATCAGGAGGATTATGAGACGCCGAAATGTTAATCCCACCCACAGCGTGGAGACGACCAATCAAGTATGACAACTCCGGAGTTGTCATACCAGCATGGTCAGTAAACGGCGAAGGCAAATAACATTTAATCCCATTACCAACATAGATCTCGCATGCGAGTTTTGCAAAAGCTCGAGAGGAGACGCCTAAAAGTGGATGTGAGTTTCCTAAAAATTCGTAGATACCAGAAATATCGTGAAAAACTCGCACATCATGTGCGATCACGACCACCATGTCGCGACGACAAGGATTGGCATTTCGTAGATACTGGCAATGGCCTTGCACAGTCATCGCCACAGTCGTACGATTAAGCCGGTTCAGACCATATCCAACGCGCCCTCTTCTCCCTCCCGTCCCAAACGGAAGCACTTGCCGAAACGCGTCAAAGAGTAAATCGACATGTTGTTCTTCCAAATGCTGTAGAATGATTTCCGGACATCCGTAGGGCATCTTCCCGGAGATCCATGAACGAACTCTCGCTGCAACTTGCCATCCTGACTCGGCATATCGCTCCACCAAGAGTTTGGAAATTCTCGTCATGGCGGAAGAATCAGTCATGAATTTCTCTCAAGTGTTCAATGTTTGGCTTCAGGATATTTCCACGTATGTACCCTACGCTACCCATATGATACTGTAATACAGACAAATCATATGAAACGATACCTTCTGGTTCGCGCTGATAGACAATATCACACAGATACCTAGAACATGCCACAACATATTCTTCGTTCATCACTCGCCGTGGAAACCTCATAACAGTGGATAATCTTTTATCAAAAATTGAGACCAAAACAGCTAAAGTTGCCGTGATAGGGCTGGGGTATGTAGGCCTGCCATTAGCAGTAGATTTTGCCATAGCAGGTTTTCACGTAGTTGGAATTGACAAGAACCAGGCTCGCGCTGATGCCACTAACAACGGACAAAATTACATCCGAGACGTTTCCGAGACCGACCTGAAAACTGTTACCAAAAACGGTCTTCTGAATGGCACAACCAGCTTCTCCGTACTTCAAGAGACTGATGCTATCTTCATTTGTGTTCCTACTCCACTCAGCAAGACAAAAGATCCTGATGTTTCACTCATCCTACACGCCACAGATTCAATTCATCAACATTTGCATTCCAACCAACTAATATGTCTAGAAAGCACCACATATCCAGGAACCACACGAGAACTTATCCTGCCACGACTCAGAGAAACTGGACTCAAAGTGGGAAAAGATTTTTCCCTGGCCTTTTCCCCTGAACGAATTGATCCAGGAAACTCACACTTCAAGCTTAAGAACACCCCAAAAGTTATTGGAGGAATAACATCTACATGCCTTAACTTGTCTCAAAAACTTTACGAAAACATTGTTGACCAGGTTGTTCCTGTTTCGTCAACTGAAGCTGCAGAAATGGTCAAACTCCTTGAAAACACATTTCGTAGCGTCAATATCGGCTTGGTAAACGAAATGGCAATCATGGCACAGAAACTCGGACTTGATGTGTGGGAAATAATCCATGCTGCATCTACCAAGCCGTATGGCTTTATGCCGTTCTATCCTGGACCAGGACTGGGTGGCCATTGCATCCCCGTCGACCCCCACTACTTGGCATGGAAGCTCAAAACCTTAAATTACAAAGCACGATTTATCGAAATGGCAGGTGAAATCAACGCGGCAATGCCTCACCATGTTGTTGATCTCATCGCAAGAGGGTTGAATCGGATTAAGAAGAGCGTGAATGGATCAAATATCCTCGTCATTGGCGTATCATACAAAAAAGATATTGCAGATATCAGAGAATCCCCGGCGTTGGATATCATCTCCATTTTGCAAGCCCGAGAAGCAGTAATCTCATGGAATGACCCGTATATCGACGACTATCCCACTACACCTCTTCCGCGATTCGTCAAAGACCTTACCCCGTCTTCACTAAGTGCTGCTGATTGTGTTGTTATCGTTACTGATCATTCGAGTTATGACTGGAACTTTATTGTTGAAAACTCATCATTAATTGTTGATACAAGAAATGCCACGAAGAACGTACAGTGTCCTCAAGGTCGAGTCCTGAAACTGTAACCGCTCTAAAACACACCACAAGCCAGTAAGCTATGCCCTACATCTCGTTCGTCACTTTGTGTATCCAAGATAGATACTCGCGCGATCCTTTCAAAATTGGTATGGCTATGATTTCAGGGATAGAATAGCTATGATGCTCCTTGATAAGCTTTTCAACATCATCAAACCTTTCTAACGTCGACTTCATCAGCAAAAGTGTTTCGTCTTCAGTTACAGTTGAACCTTCCCATAAAAAAATAGACGTGAGGCGTGGAATAATGTTTACACAGGCAACAAGCCGATTGTCGACCAGCAACTTTCCGAGACTTTCAGCTTCAACGCACGTCGATGCGGTTGAGAAAATAAGAATCTCAGGTTCAGTGGTCACACAATACCTTCTTGACATGTCCGTTCTGCTTTAAACGAATCAACTGTTCGACGAATACCCTCTTTGATCGAAATTTTTGGTTCCCACGATAGCTCACGTCGGATCCGTGACGCATCTAATATGCTTCTCATGACCTCTCCTTTTCTCGCGGGCCCAAAAGATGGCTTTATCATCGGATCAATAAAACTGGCCGTGTATTGAAAAATTTGATTTATTGACGTTTCCGTGCCAGTCCCAATGTTAAATATACCCCTAGTTCTAGCATGGAGCACTTGATAGTTTGCCTCAACCACATCATCAATATAGACAAAATCA
>DCWI01000123.1:7650-7994 GCA_002328825.1 Nitrospiraceae bacterium UBA2166
ATCATCAATATAGACAAAATCACGCGTTTGCTTTCCTGAGCCATTGATAACTGGAGAGTCTCCTTGGAGCAGTTTTTCAACAAAAATAGCCACAACACCTGCCTCGCCAAATGGATCCTGCCGCGGACCATAGACATTGGCATACCGAAAGCTGACATAATTCAGTCGAGCAGTCTGCCAAAAATATCGAAGATAAAGGTCGCCCGAAAACTTCCCAATTCCATACGCGGACACTGGCTCCACCGCACCACGTTCAGATGGGATCATCGTTTTTGATTCGCGATAGATCGCCCCGCCAGAAGAGGCAAAGATGACTTGTCGTACATTAGCAACGATACATGCTT
>DCWI01000089.1 GCA_002328825.1 Nitrospiraceae bacterium UBA2166
AGGGTGTTGATGGTATGGGTGTGGCTCGTAAATTGACAAGGCCGAATCTCCATACCTATAAACAGCAGTTTTTGAAAACTTTTTGTACGTGTCATTCATGGGATGCTTGAAACGGTGTTCGATTACAAGGAGTCCATTAGGTTGCAGCCAGTCACCCCGTGTTATGTTGGTCATGAGTGTATGTAAAACCTGTGTGTCGTAGGGAGGGTCAGCAAAAATGATGTCGGCTGGTTTCGTATAGTGATGTGTGTCGTTAAGATAGGCTTTGACATCGAGTGTATAGAGATGGATAGCTGATTGTTGTGTTGGCGACATTGATTCACAGTATCGTTCCATATTTCGCTTCAGGAGTGCTGCTGTTTTCCTGTTTTGTTCGACGAAGATTACAGTCGAGGCCCCACGGCTGTGGGCTTCAAGTCCTATACTTCCGGTGCCTGCATATAGGTCAAGAAATGTAGATCCATCTATTCTTGTGCTGATGATATTAAATAATGCTTCTCTTACTCGTCCCAAGGTAGGCCGAATCTTTAACTTTTTTGGTAAGGGGATTGTCAATCCCTTTCTTGCTCCTGCTCCGATTCGCACCGATATTGTCTCGAGATAAACCCAATATTGGATGTCACGTGAAAAAAATGTAAAGACTCAAAATGTGAGAGCGCGTAAACGCTATAAATGAATTATTGCGACGGCATGTGTTCGGGTGATGTTTTGTTGTTTTTTGAATCGTGCTTTTTCCTCGGTCCGGGTCCAATGGAGGTGCCAAAATTCTCATCCCTGATATCAATAAAATCAATCAGCCATTCTCCATCAACTTTCAGTAAATCATAAATCTCATGTTGGACAACAGGGCCTTGAATAGAGTCAACGGAACTCTTCAGAATCACTCTGGCCTTGTGTCCTTCTTCCTGTGTACTTATGAGTTGACCTCCAAGATGCTTATATTTCAGGTATTCTAGGTATGATCCGTATGTTGAGACCCACTCGGATTTTGACATGCCCCCTCGGTGCTGGGTGGTCATCATTTCAGCTGCACGTTCGTGGTTGATCCCGTATGTCTTAGTCCATTTCTGAACAAAGTCGTAAGCCGAAACCGTATTGTTTTTCGCAAGAACGCCAGCTGGAACGGCTATAAGAAGCGAGATAAACACTGGAGCGATCCAGTATTTACGATATGCCAATACGCGTATAGGGTGAGTCATGAGTGAGATAGAATTGGGATCACGTTATCCACCAAGGGTATCTAGCATTTCCTTTGGGCTGTGTGCAATACAAGTAAAGATGGGAACATCTCGGCGTGTATAACGGCTAGCCTCAACTCCCCGGAGTGCATGGACGAGATCAAGAAAATCTTTAGGCTTATCAGTTTCAAATGCGAGCATGAATTCTTGATCATCAATGCCAAACGAATAGGTAGTATTCAGTCGTACTGATGGGAACTTATGACCGACCTCGATATGTTCATCCATCATGCCTTGTCGTGCAGATTGACTCATCAGATACCAGTCGCGCGTTTTTTCAAACGGATATACGAAATTATACTTTGCTTTCCCTGGGACAATGGCAAGACGTTTACCCTCCTGCCCTTCATGAACATGTTGGTCAATATAGATTGATCGTTTCGTCATGGAAAGATAGGAATAGGGGGTGTGAAGATATTTACCAAGGCCTGTGGCGAGTAGAGCTCCACCCATAGATTGAAAGGTCTCAAGTTCGTATGAGATTCGCCATAGCATCATGTCGCAATCTCCCCGAATTCCAATGGTTGAATAGCACACTGTAATGAGGTCGTTGCGATAATTGCTAATAACTTGTTCAAATTCTTCTTTTCCTTTGGCCCGTTCGTCTGGTGGCAAGCGCCTCCATGCAGGGTCAACTTTGTAGAAGAGAAAGTTGACAAATTGCTGTCTCGCCTCAGTTTTCTCGCCAGCCATACAACGGTCCTCCTTATGCAGTAAAAAACATGTAGCTCGAGGATTTGTGCCTCGTTCAAAAAGCGAGTTTTTGTAGCACTTGCGAGTCCAGATTGTCAATAAAAACTAGTACGTAATGGGTGCTAAATGCGATCACTCTTATGCAAAAACCATTTCTTCTTCTGAGGTGGCTGTTCTGAGGGATGTTGGGGGGGGGGGGACCTATACAGCTTCTATTTTGAGCGTAAGACTGTAGAGTCTACAACTCAGATTAAAGGCTTGCGTTAGAACGAGAGAGTTGTGGTGCGAAGGTGAGTGATATCTTCAGCAATAGTGGTAATTTTTTGTACAACTGAGGGTTTGAGGTTGGCGACATCGTTTTGAACCTTGAGCAGGCGCGTACGGATATTGTCAATTTGTATTTCGATTTGTTCCGTGGTATTGGGAATAGCACGTGCTTTAGTCAATAAGGCAACGGTCTCGCTAATTTTGACTTGTGCTTTGCCAAAGTTTTTTTGCTGAACTTCTTCCTTCGCGTTCAGTACCATGGTTTGTGCTTTGCTGAGACTGTGAGATAAGGTCAGGTCATGTTTGAGTTCCGATGATTTTTTAACCACAGTAGAAGTTATGGTTGTGACCTGATTTTTCAATGAATCCACCGAGTCTTTCCCAAGACTTGTACTGCCAGTGTGGTACCCTAGCGCGAAGCCGCCTGCCAGTAGCATGAGACCTATGACGAATCGCAAGAAACTCCTTTGGATTGTCGATTTTGGCGGTGCGTCATCGGGCATGGGGTATCCACTAAAGGATGTTCACATATAATGACATTTTGAATTATTTATTCACTGGAGCCACAAAAAATGTATTTGATGGGTTCTTGGTATTGGATGATTGCTCTATACGTAATGGTTTTTCCGTTAAGATGATATCTTGTGGGAGATAGCGTGTGGTCGATGAGATGGGGCGTGGCTCAATTACGATTTGTTCGCGCGTAATGGGCTGCACTAGTTGTGTTTGTGATGGGATCCCTGCCAATGTGACACTTTGAGCTGTGGTCGATGAGATGGGGCGTGGCTCAATTACGATTTGTTCGCGGAGGACGGTACGACGCATCGGTGTGTTTAGGCCGGTTTCAGTG
>DCWI01000079.1 GCA_002328825.1 Nitrospiraceae bacterium UBA2166
CAAGTCAACCGTTCCAGTGGGGACAGGACAACGAGTCAAATGTTTGATTGAGAGCTCCCTTCGCGATCCAGTGCAATTCGATGTTATCTCAAACCCAGAGTTTCTTCGTGAGGGTTCCGCTATTGAGGATTTTGTTCGACCTAACCGAGTCGTACTTGGGGCTGAATGCAATGAGAGTATTGCCATTATGAAAGACCTCTACAGACCTCTTTATTTGATAGAAACACCAATCGTGGTTACAACGATTGAAACGGCCGAACTTATCAAATATGCATCGAATACATTTCTGGCAACAAAGATCTCATTCATTAACGAAATGTCGGTGCTGTGTGAGAAGGTTGGAGCTGATATTCGCATGGTGGCCAAAGGGATGGGGCTCGATGGGAGAATCGGGGCAAAATTTCTCCACACAGGCTCTGGTTATGGAGGGTCGTGTTTTCCGAAAGATGTTAATGCGCTCATTGCAACGGGAAAGAAATATAATTGTGAGATGGGAATTGCGCAGGCTACTGTGAACGCCAACGATCGGCAAAAGATGCGCATGGTGGAGAAGATTCAAACGGCCCTAGGGAGCCTGAACAACAAGTGTGTTGGGGTGCTTGGACTTTCGTTTAAGCCGAATACAAGTGATATAAGGGAATCGGCATCAATTGAAATCATCCGTAGTCTTCTCAAGAAAGGTGTGCATATACAGGCATATGATCCTGAAGCTATGGAGGAAACTGCCCAGCAACTTCCGGAGGTGACGTTATGCGCTGATAGCTATGAAGTGAGTGTCAACGCTGACGCGATTGTTCTTGCAACCGAATGGAATCAATTTCGAAACCTTGATCTCGAACGGATCAAGAATCAACTGCGTACTCCAATCTTCATCGACCTACGAAATGTCTATGAGCCTATTCGTATGACCAATATGGGTTTCCAATATTGGAGTGTTGGAAGAACAGCGCCAGTTTTTATGTGATGTAACAGTGTTGGCCCTAGGGCCTCACGCTATTTCTTGGCCGTACTCAGTCTCCCCTGTTAGTGTCTTGGCTTTTTATTTTCTCGGGAAAGGTGTACTCGACGAACAATTACCTCGTCATGTTGGTAGGGACCGTAGAGGTGTGTAGATCGTTTGATGGGTTGGATATTTCCCGCATGATCGGTGCCACGAGACATAAGCTTATGGGGACCTGGTAATGGGTTGTTCCACTGATATGACCACAATGTCCAGGCGAAGGGATCACTAGGCTCGTGGAGTGTTGCTTCTTTCCATTGACTTGCGTCATTGATATGTACGTGTATGGAAGTGGTAGGTCTATTTCCACCCCATATTGCTCCACTGGCTTGATAAACAGTGCCTTGTGAATACTGATCATACTGAATCCGCGCAATGATCGACTTCACGGGAATTTTTGTAATTGGTTCAGGTGTCCAGAGGACGGCAGAACCGCGATCTGTCCGTCGTTTATTGACATAAAATGTTGTTTGATATCTCCCGTCAAATGGGTGGCTGATGAGTTCGATTCGTTTGAGCCATTTGACATGTGCCATGCCATACCACCCTGGAACAATGAGGCGAATGGGAAAACCATGATCGGGTGGAAGTGGTGCACCGTTCATTTTTGTTGCCAGCATCACCTCTGATTGCATCGCTTGTTTGATGGTCAGCGCACGAGAAAAGTGGCGATTTTTTTCGGTATCCGTATCGGCTCCGTGAAACACGACGTGGGTTGCATCTGGCGTCACTTGTACGCGATCAAGTACCGTTCTGAGTGGTACACCAGTCCATCTGGCATTGCTGACGAGACCGTGGTTGCGGTGTTTTGAGTTGCCAGCACATTCTAATGTCACCACTTGATCAACGTGTGAAAAATCGCTTAGTTGAGCGAATGATAAGTCGTGTGAGCGTTGAACTCTGCCGTGAATGTGAATGATCCACTGATCTGTGTCAGAAACGTCTGGTACTGCAAAATGATTGCGGATATAGAATTGATCTGTGGGTGTAATCCAATGTGTCAGATGCGTTAGAGTAAATGGAATGATCTTGTCTTTGTTTTTCGTGATGATGCTCGGATTAAATGTGTCATCAAGAAACGGAATGGTAGTGGAATGGGCATGTGAAGCGAACAGAGATTTTATGGAAAACGGGAGGATAAGCCCCCCAAGGAGTACATTGCGTCTTGTGAGTTTTGGTGGACTCTCAAGCATGAGTGTCTGTTGTATTATCCAGAGCTACAATAAAGTTTAGAATTTAACTCTTTGGCTCCAGCCGTAGAGTTACGGACTCATCTGCTCGGCATCCGCGATGACTTTTTTTTCCATTTCCTCTTTGTAGGCGATGAGGCGTTTGAGCAATTGTTGATCTTTGCGAGCAATAATCTGTGCAGCAAAAACCCCAGCATTTTTTGCTCCGGCTTTTCCCACTGCCATGGTTGCAACAGGAATTCCTCCAGGCATCTGAATTGTTGCCAATAGTGCATCCCATCCTTGAAGAGGTGAACTATCGATAGGCACTCCGATTACAGGGAGGACAGTTCGAGCTGCAATGACTCCTGCAAGATGGGCAGCGCTTCCAGCTCCTGCGATAAAGACTTCTCCCCCATTTAGTTCAAACGCTCGAACAAGTGTTTCTGTTCGGTTTGGGCTGCGATGTGCTGATGTAATGGTCATGTCATACGAGATGTTGAAGTGACGCAACATCTCAGCAGCTTCTTGCATTAGCGGTAAATCAGATTTGCTTCCCATAAAGATGGCAACCTGTGTATTACTCATATTTAGACTCCTTCATGACAGATGTCTTTTCGATATTGCATGCCATCAAATGTAATGTGTGCGACTGCTTCATATGCTTTCTCTTGGGCAGTGCTGTGATTTGATCCCGTTGCCGTAACTCCAAGCACCCGGCCTCCCGAAGTTGTCAAAACGGAATCTGTCATTTTTGTGCCAGCATAAAAAACAGTGACTCCGTCAATATTTTCAGCTTTCCTCACTCCATAGATTGGCTTGTCAACGTCCGGGCAACTAGGGTATCCATTAGATGCCAACACGACGCATACGGCTGCACCTTCATGCCATTCGATTGGTGGAATGGTATCTAGTTGGTGAGTTACGACAGCGTCGAGAAGATCAACGAGGTCTGTCTTGAGGAGTGGTAGCACCACCTGAGTCTCCGGATCGCCGAACCTCGCATTGCATTCTAAGGCTTTCGGTCCATCAGGGGTCAACATGATTCCCGCATATAGCAAACCACGATAAGGGCTTCCAAGTGAAGCTAGCGTATCAACGGTTGGCTGGAGAATCTCGGTCAAGATGCGATTCATTAGAGCAATGTTGACCGAATTCACAGGTGAAAATGATCCCATTCCTCCTGTATTTTTACCTTGATCGTGATCAAAGATGCGTTTGTAATCTCGTGACGCGAGCAAAGGGGTGACAGTATTTCCGTCGGTTAACGCCATTACACTTAATTCATTGCCTGCAACGAATTCCTCGATCATGATCGTTGACCCGCTGGGTCCAAGCATGTGTTGTTCGAGCAAGTCTGTTACAGCTTTCTTCGCTTCGGCTAATGTAGTGGCGACCACCACCCCCTTCCCTTGCGCAAGACCATCTGCCTTAATAACCACAGGCATATCGTGTTTGCGGAGGTATTCTTGTGCTTGACTAGCATCGGTAAATGTTTTTGCTGAGGGCGTAGGAATTCCGCTTCGACGCATGAGATCTTTGGCAAAGACCTTGCTTGTCTCGATTTTTGCAGCCATTTTTGTTGGGCCAAAAATACGTAAACGTGCTTGACGAAAGAGATCAACAATCCCGTTCGCAAGTGGGGCCTCGGGGCCTACAACGGTGAGGTCAATGGATTGATTTTGTGCAAAGGACAGGAGATCTTGAATATTGGAAGCCTGGATAGGAACACACTTGGCGAGCGCAGCAATGCCAGGGTTGCCTGGAGCGCAGAAGATGTTCGTGATGCGAGAACTTTGGGAGATTTTCCAGACGAGGGCATGTTCTCGTCCTCCTCCGCCAATCACAAGAACCCGCATGAGCGTAGCTTAGGGCTGTTTAGGCATGGCGGAAATGTCGGATGCCAGTGAAAATCATAGCGATGCGATGCTCATTTGCAGATTGAATGACTTCGTCATCTCGAATCGATCCACCCGGTTGAATTACGGCAGTGATGCCTGCTTTTGCCGCTTCGTCAATGCCGTCGCGGAAAGGGAAGAATGCATCAGATGCCATTACAGAGCCTTTGAGAGCCCGTAACGATTTTTTGATCGCAAGTTGAACCGAATCCACACGACTCATTTGCCCAGCTCCAATGCCAATCGTTTTGGTGCCTTTTGCGCAGACAATAGCATTCGATCGGACATGTTTGGTGACCTTCCAGGCAAATCGAAGGGCAGACAACTCGTCATCGGTGGGTGCACGTTGACTGACGACTTTTAGGTGTTCAAAATCCCCATCTCCCGCAGGATCAAAGTCTTGAATCAGGAGACCGCCTTTCACTCGCTTCATATCTACTCCACGGGTCCACCCTTGCATTGATTCCATCGTCCAATTTTTTTCGATGCCGAGGCTTAACACGCGTAGATCACGTTTTTGCTTTAGGTATGCTAGCGCATCATCATGGAATCCTGGAGCAACAAGTACTTCAACAAAGTTTCTGGTTAGTTCCTTGGCGGTTTCAAGATCCACATATCTATTGAGCCCGATCACTCCGCCAAAAGAAGAGAGGGGATCAGTGTCGCGTGCGTTGGTAAAAGCATCTACTAAACGCTCATTGACTGCCACGCCACATGGATTTACGTGTTTGATGATTGCTGCTGCTGGTGCAGCAAAGTCAAACGCCAATTCCATAGCAGCGTTGGCATCCAACACGTTGTTAAATGACATGGCCTTTCCTTGGTATTGCGTTGTGGCTGTGATTGATGGACCTGTAGCACCAAGCTCGCGATAGAGCGCTCCTTGTTGATGCATATTTTCGCCATATCGTAGAGTGGAGAGCTTCTCAAAATGGATAGGGAAGAAGGCAGGAAATTTATTTTCCTCGGTGGATGTAACATGAGTGAGATAATTGGCAATCACGCTATCGTAGTGAGCTGTGTGTTGAAACGCTTTGATTGCCAAGCGACGGCGTGTTTCGGCAGACACCTGTTTTTCATTGTTTCGAAGCTCTTCTATCACACTATGATAATCATCTGGGTCAACAAGTGTGGTGACGAAGTCGTGATTTTTCCCCGCAGAGCGTAGCAATGCTACACCGCCAATATCGATATTTTCAATGGCCTCATCAATTGAACATTTCGGCTTCGCTATGGTCGTTTCAAATGGATAGAGGTTCACCACGATGAGCCCAATTGGATCAATTCCATGTTGCTTCATTTCATCGCGATGGTTGGGATCACTAACTTTGCCCAAAATACCTCCGTGCACTCTGGGATGCAGTGTTTTCACACGTCCATTGAGAATCTCAGGTGATCCAGTGTAGGACGCAATGTCAGTCACAGGAACTCCTGCAGACCGTAGTGCTTCTGCTGTTCCTCCGGTGGAGTAAATTTCGATACCAATGGTGTGTAAAGCTTCAGCGAGAGAGACAATTTCAGTCTTATCGGAAACGCTAATCAGTGCTTTTCGAATTAGGCTCATTTCATTCCCGGTATAAAATTATAAAATAGTTGATGGTGGCAGAGGATAACACCCGCCTATGGTGAATTCAACTCGGGAATGAGTGACGAGGGTGAATTTCTAGAATCCTATGCGTCCAACGTAATTTACTTGCTATGAGGGTCAAGGCGTGATGTTAGAGAAGCGGTTTCAAATCAGTCCATGATGTCACAGGTTTGGAGCAGGTAAAGTTATGGCAGACGTATACCGTTGGTTTTTCACCGAGTGCATTTTTTCCTTGGGCGATCGGAGGGAGAGTGGAAGAATTTTTGTCATCCACGAGGATCACTACTTTATTTGGAATATATACGCTTTGGATTCTGGTGAGGAGGGCTTTTGTTGCTGAGGACATGCGATTTCCGATGACCACGATTTCTTTGGGTTTTTCGAGGTAAAAATCCAAGGCATTGAGCATCGCAGCACTTCCATATCCATTGTCATCCATCTCGGATCGGAAAACCTTGAACGTCTTTTCGGCTCGATCATGATAGATTTGTTTACCGGTTAGTGTGCTGAGGCGAATGAAATTCATTACTGCGATGGCGTTTCCTGATGGAATTGGGCCATCGTTTCCTGACTTCATACGGTGAATCAAGGTTTCGTGGTTGTTGGTGGTAAAGAAACACCCCCCGGTTTGGGAATCCCAAAATTGTTCAATCATTACTGAGGTCAGTTCTTGGGCGACCTCTACATATGTGTTGTTGAATGTGGCTTCATACGCATCAAGAAATGCCGCAGTCAAGAATGCGTAGTCGTCAAGATATCCGTTCAGCTTTCCTTCCCCATTAGTGATCGTTCGATACAAGTGCCCACCCTTATAGGCTTTAGCTAACAAGAAATTGAGTGCGTTTTCAGCCAACGTGAGGTAGGATGAATCGCCCAATGTTTGATACGCATCTAGCACTCCGGAAATCATCAGCCCGTTCAATCCGGTGATAATTTTATCATCGCGTTGTGGTTTGATTCTGGTTTCACGGGTTTCATGTAATTGTTTTCTTGCAGGAGCGAGTAATTCTTCGATCCTGATCATTTCGCTCTCGGAAAAATCTGAACTCGCAATGCGGTTGAGAATGGAGGTGCCTTCGAAGTTTCCTGTTTCAGTCACATCGTAGATACGACACATTTCTGTACCGAGTTTGAGGCCGAGAATTGCATTAATCTCTTTCGGAGTCCATACGAAGTGTTTTCCTTCAACCCCTTCGCTGTCTGCATCCTGGGCAGTATAAAACCCACCCTCCGGTGAGATCATTTCTCGACGTACATATTCGATCGTTTCTTCAACGACTTGTCGAAACCGAATGGTCTGTGTTAAGCGCCATCCGTCAAGGTAGATCCGGATAAGCTGGGCGTTGTCGTACAGCATCTTTTCAAAATGCGGAATAAGCCACTTGCTATCGACAGAGTAGCGGTGGAAGCCTCCCCCGAGGTGATCATATATGCCGCCTGCCGAAATCTTTCGAAGTGAATGAAGTGCTATATCAAGTGATGATGTTGTTCCAGTACGATGGTGATGGCGAAGTAAAAGGTGGAAGGGTTGAGCGGTTGGAAATTTTGGTCCTGTCCCAAATCCTCCATCAACTGATTCGTATAATGATATGAAGCCTTTGATCGCATCATCGATGATGCCCGTATCTAAATGTTTTTCGGATGGTTGCGGTGTTCCCGTACGACGCAGTTCAGCCATTACTTGCTGAACGTTCTCTCGGATATCAGTTTTTTTATCGCGATAAGCTTCAGCTATACCTACAAGTAGGTCTGGAAACGCAGGCAATTTGTATTGGGGGATAGGTGGGAAATAGGTTCCTCCGTAAAATGGTTCTTGTTCTGGAGTCAAAAATGCTGTCAGTGGCCATCCTCCTCCTCTTCCGAGAAAGGCTTGAATTGACTTCTGGTAAATATCGTCGAGATCGGGGCGTTCTTCACAATCGACCTTTATATTGATGAAGTTGTTGTTCATGAGCGTGGCAGTTTCGATATTTTCAAATGATTCCCGCTCCATGACATGGCACCAGTGACATGCAAAATAACCAATTGAGAGAAGTATCGGTTTGTTTTCTGCTTTTGCCCGAGTGAGCGCTTCTTCTCCCCATGGATACCAATCAACTGGATTGTGTGAATGCTGCAAAAGGTATGGACTTGTTTCGTTAATCAAACGATTGGTATATTCATACAGCATCAGAGAGAGTTCTTGGATGGAGGAGAGGAAGGAAATGCTAATGATGAACCGAACACTTGTCGCTCAAAGACAATGAGGGTAGCGAAAATTATTGAATTAAACTACTTAGACAATCTCAGGACAGACCGAGGATGGTGAAACATTGAAATGCCGACATCTGTGGATTGCCACTTTCCACTCAATTCATGATATTCTGCCCATGGAATTCCTCATGGGTGATCGCGTTCTGAGGATAGAGACTCATAATCTGCGTGTCAACTGTTTTATGAGACAAATTCAGGTGAAATGATGCCGTGTGCACCAAATTTTTTCCTCAGTGATAACTAGGGCAAGTTGTGTTCGGTTTAGTGTAGTGAAACTCTCACGCAATTTCATCATCAAAGTGCATGCCTCCATCGATTCATCCCATTGATTTAATTCGGGCTCTGAAGTCCAATCAATTGGTTCCAGCAATTGTGTTTTTGACATCACGTCGCTCTTGTGACAACGCATTGAAGGCGTTTACCCGCAGGCCTTCGCTGCTCTCGCCGAAACGACAGGAGACAATTGCGCGGCTCATTGACCAATGGACACTGACATACCCTAGTATTCAGGACCATCCTCTACGTGAGTGTGTAATTAAATACGGCGTGGCCGCCCATCATGCGGGGCATCTGCCATCATGGAAAATCGTGGTCGAAGAGCTGATGCGTGAAGGGGTGCTTGATGCGGTTTTTGCAACAACCACGCTAGCAGCTGGGGTCGACTTTCCTGCGAGAACAGTCATCATTACGCAATCTAATATTCGGAAAAGTCACGGATTTGTTGATCTTACTGTTGGAGAAGTTCAACAAATTGCAGGGCGCGCTGGGCGACGTAGCAAAGATAAGGTTGGGTTTGCCATCGTGACTCCTTCGCCATATATAGATCTTGGTGGATTGGCAGAGAGACTGACTGATTGTTCCGAGCCTCTGCGCAGTCAATTCGAAATTTCCTATTCTATGGTTCTTAATCTTCTCAAAGGTTATCCGCAAGACCAGATAAAAACCATCCTTGATAAAAGCTTTGCTCAATTTCAACTTAATACCAAAGTCGAAGCGCTTCAGGTAAAAATTGATGCATTGGAATCTTCTCTCTCCGGCGGTGTTCCTCGACCATGTGCGGACTGGACCCAACAGTGGCACAATTTTCAACAGACTGTTCTTGATACTACCAAGCGACTTCGTCCTCAAGGATCTTCTCCTCATGAAATTGCTGCGAGAATTCCATATTTGACTCCAGGACAAGTTGTTTCGATGTCCAAGCGGCGAGTCGTGGTAGTGCGCCTGTATTATACTCGGGGAAGCAATATTCCTATGATTACAGCGATGAGATTTGACGGAACCATTGCTCAGTATCCTGTAAAAGCAATAAAGAAGATTATTGATGCGACTGTACCTATCTTCACAGGAAAACACGGAAAGAAAGCTGCATCTGACTCGGCTCAATCGTTTTCTAAGAAACTTCAACCCCTTGCACCGCAAATTCCATCGATCACGCTAGATGTCAATCCATACTTGATTGAAACGCTGATGCCTGACATGTTTCAGGCACTAAGCGAGAATTTTCCGTGTCCAATGTGTCCCTCACAAAAATTATGTGGGGAAGAGTTCACGGGTGCACATGCTGATCGCATGCAACTTCACCAGCACATTGACTCCATTCAAAAACTCCAGACAGGTCTTTGGAGAACGTTTCAAAAGCGCATGAATGTCCTTCAACATTTTGGATATTTGACTAACGCTTATGAGCTTACGGATGTTGGGGAGTGGGCAAGATATATTCGCATTAGCCCATCACTCCTGGTGACAGAACTCATCCGAACGGAAGTACTCAAAAACATGGACCCGCCGATACTCGCCGGGGTGATGGCAAGTATTGCCTTTGATGATGATCGGCCTGTGGCATTTCCGAGGATTAGCCAAGAACTCGCAGGTCGGTTTATCCACGTACGTAGATTGGCGCGCTCACTCGAGGGTTATGAGGAGGCGCCTCTCCTTCGTGCTGATGTTGCGGCTCTTCCAGAACGTTGGATTGGGGATCCTACGATGACGTGGGCTGAACTCTGTAGAACAACGAGTATGGCAGAAGGCGATATCTATCGTCTGTTAGCGCGCAATATTGAGTATCTTTCGCAAATACGATTTCTTTCGGCAACTCACCCTGCTCTTGCAGGTGCAGCTACTCAAGCAATTCAGACCATGCAGAGAGAAGTCCTTGAGGAGCTTCCGTAAATAGTAAAATAGAACAGAAATTTCAAGATGAAATGTTTTGTAATGGGTGTATGGTGTAGCACCAATGTTTGTTGAAAAATTATGATCAACTGTTTTTCAAAAATGCAGGTTTCGTTTGTAGAGTGGTTGATTTCATGGTCGCAGCGTATGGAGCCGTATGAAGATGGTATTTGTGGATGCCATCGAAAATACAGGGAAATGTAGGTTTTTAGTGAAAAGGAAGAAAAAACGGAGGGCCCATTCCCAT
>DCWI01000048.1:0-196 GCA_002328825.1 Nitrospiraceae bacterium UBA2166
TACCGTTCTACACACCTATCTAGGTGTCCCTAAGTTCACGCTCGAATCTGATCAGAAAAAAGGTGAGGTCGGGGTAGCTACCGGACTTGCGTGGACCGAAGCCGGTGGAGAGATTCTTCAAGTAGAAGCTACGTTGATGAAGGGAAAAGGAACCCTCACCTTAACAGGACAACTTGGCGATGTAATGAAAGAATCT
>DCWI01000048.1:512-7343 GCA_002328825.1 Nitrospiraceae bacterium UBA2166
GATGTAATGAAAGAATCTGCACAGGCTGCGTTAAGCTACATTCGCTCACGTGGGCACCACTTTAAACTCCCAGAGGACATCTTTTCGGAAATTGATATTCACTTGCACGTCCCTGCAGGCGCTATCCCTAAGGACGGGCCATCAGCAGGCATCACATTGGCATCAGCCTTAACCTCAGCGCTGACAAACATCCCTGTTCGACACAACGTCGCCATGACAGGTGAAGTGACCCTCCGCGGACGTGTTCTTCCTGTAGGAGGACTTAAAGAGAAGATCCTTGCTGCACGACGAGAGAAGTTGTCTCGCGTTATCCTACCAAAACGAAACCAGAAGGATTTTGAAGATATTCCAAAACACCTTCTACGCGGCATGCAGTTTATCTTTGCAGAAACTGTGGATGATGTCCTTCATGCCGCTCTCAGTTCCATCAAATTTAAGCCATCTAGCCGGGCTCAAGGAGCCAGCAACCTCCCCTAGATGCCCGAGGTAACCCAACTCGCAGAATTCTCACTGATTCAGCGTATCGCAAAGCGGTTTGGGGAACTTCGAAATCAAACTCTTGTCGGAATTGGCGATGATTGTGCCATCACTCAACCCAATTCAAAAAACCTACAGCTGATAACAACGGATCTTCTGGTCGAAGGAGTTCATTTTAATCGACACTTCACAAACTCCCGTGATATTGGGTACAAAGCAATGGTCGCAAATCTCAGCGATATTGCGGCGATGGGAGGTACTCCTCTCCAATTTCTTACTTCAATCGCAATTCCACCGTCCTTTACCAGAAAAGACGTGGATGCTCTATATGAAGGAATAATGAAACCTGCCAAGGCCTCGGGTGTTGCCTTGATTGGAGGGGACACCTCCAGTTCACCCAAGAAACTATTTCTTTCACTCACGCTCATTGGCAAAGTTAAACCCTCACACGTTATCCACCGAACTGGATTGCAGGTCGGAGACGAGATTTTTGTTACAGGGACCTTAGGGGATTCCAATGCGGGACTTCGTATCCTTAAGACACCTCCGCACAAACATATACCTCGCGCATCCCTAACATGGCTTTCCCAACGACATCTTCGCCCAACAGCGCGACTTCGAGCGGGACAACTACTGGCAAAACATAAAATTGCCACGGCAATGATCGACCTATCAGATGGATTAAGCGGAGACTTAGCTCGCATATGTGAATTGAACTCTGTTGGAGCCACAGTCAATATCACACATCTCCCCATTTCTAAAGCATTGTGCACATACGCGCATTACATCGGCAAACAAGCATACAAGATAGCACTCCAAGGGGGGGAAGATTATGAACTCCTCTTTACCGTCAGACCAGAGTCACTTCCACGCATTAAACGGTGGAAAACACAAGGCCTTCTCGATGCAACCCACATCGGAACGATTACACCAAAGCGGAAAGGGATTCAGATAATCACACCAGCAGGTTTACTCCAGCCTATGCGAATCAAAAGCTATGATCACTTTCAACGAAGACAGCATTAGACTCTTCGCCAAACGAAGAAATACAAGGAAAAAGACACCCCAATGAATACGCCTACGGATATAGAAGGCTCTCGTACATATGATGGCCCAACTGTGTACAACGGACTCTCGCTTCTTGCCGACCCTATCCACCAGTACATTTCACTTACCGTCCCCACCACTTCCGACCCTGAAGAAACAACAGAAAAAGATCTTCTTGATTCCCTCTGGCTACAACGACTACGCTCCATCTATCAATTGCAAAGTACACGTTGGGTTTTTCCCTCTGCCGAACATAGCAGGTTTCAACATTCTATTGGCGCAATGCATATTGCAGGTCGATTTGCCCGACATCTCTACCCTTCATTAAAGCAAACGTTTCCCAATCTCCCCTCACCCCACTACATTGAAGAACTCTTGCGTATCGCAGCTTTGCTCCACGACATTGGGCACGGTCCGTTTTGCCATTTCTTTGACCAAAATATCCTCGCTCCATTTCACATCACGCATGAACAAATTGGGCAAACAATCATCACAGACCAACTTGGAGACTTGATCCAAACATTATCGCGCAGTCCTCATGGTTCATTCTTACCAGGAGAAACAATTGACCCATCTTACATTGCGTTTCTCATCCTCAAAGACCCCACACAAGATAATGGAAACTATCCACGATGGCTGACCACACTCCAACCAATCCTCGGTGGAGTTTATACCGCCGACAACTTAGATTATGTGCTCCGAGATGCCTATATGTGCGGAGTCGCGATCGGCCCAGTCGATCTCACTCGGATTATCCACTATACATTCATCACACCAAAGGGTTTGACCATTCATAGGGCTGGTATTCCAGCACTTCAAATGTTTTTGAATGCTCGCTTATATCTTTACTCAAATGTATATTACCATCGAACTACACGAGCAATTGACATTCATCTTCGGGATATTTTCAGAGAAACGATGCAAGTCATTTTCCCGCATCACCCACTCGAAAGTCTTGAGAAATACTTATTTTTGACAGATACGGCACTTCTTGAAACTGTACGACAATGGCCTATCTCCCCCGATCCAAAGAAACAGCAACTCGGAACTGAATGGCATCGAGTGTTATACCGAAAAACAAAATGGAAAACGGCGTATGAAGTAAGCCTTCCCTCGCGTAATTATCAATGGGATTCTCAACCATTTGATAGCGAGAATTTCGAACGAAAAGTCAGAGCATTTCTCCCAGATATCTTGAAAAATATCGAGTTCAGAGTTGATATAGCCAACAAAGACGGGCGCCCAATTAACCCATTAAATATGGGAAATTTCCAGATCTATGTGTATGACCCTTCAACAAAAGTAGTTTCAAAAGAAGCTTTGAAGGATAGTTTGGATTACATTCCATCGCGAATCGCTCACTTGCGAGTTTTTGCACTCAACCATGATACAGATGCCGAGCTTTCACACGCCGCAAAGACAGCGCTCGACATTGTTTGACGAAAATACGTTCGTTGCACCAACAGTCCAAGTTTGATACACTTGGATCTCCTCAAACTACGACACCACTGGAGTACAATGTTCGGAATAGGGATGCCAGAGCTTGTTATTGTTCTACTGGTAGCGTTTTTGCTTTTCGGGCCTCAAAAACTTCCTGAGCTTGGCCGATCAATTGGAAAGGCTCTCAAAGGGTTTCGTAACGTGACCGATGATGTCAAACAATCAATCGAACCAGACCTCAATGCCGTTCAGCATGAGTTCACTGCTCTTCAGGAAAACATTGCGACTTCAGCAAGCGAAGTTGAAAATAACCTTTCCTTAAATCCCATAGATAATGACACCAACCCCTCTTCAGACTCTAACCTCGATACTGATCTTGAAGTGCCGCGCACCCGCTCAGACCCTTCCAGGGAAGCCTGATCACTAAAAGCGTCGGACATGAACCCCGTGTAATCTGCTTGTTTCAAATGCCCGTCACTTCTCATAGCCTCACATCACGAATCTATACGATCCTTCCCTGCAGGGTTCTACTAACAGTCCTCATACTTACAGTTGCGCATCTTCCCATAGCAATTAGCCAAGCGAAAAAACATCCGTTACCACTTCAAGGCTTTTCAGATGTTGTGAAAGCTGTTAGCCCTACAGTTGTCTTTATCTCTTCCGAAGGAGCCGAAACACTTGAGAACAAAAACAGAACAGCCCCTCGTGAACCCTCCTCTCCATTCCCGTTTCCTCCCAACACACCATTTCCATTTCAACCCCAAGACCAAGTGCCTCAGGAACGGACGGGGTCCGGAATTTTAATTGATTCAAGGGGCTATATCGTTACCAACAATCACGTTGTTGAAGGAGCAACAACCATTACCGTCACACTTTCCGACAGACGAGAATTTAGAGGAACCATTGCCGGAACAGACCCACAGACAGACTTAGCTGTTATTACCATCCACGGTGACGATCTCCCCTCGATGCAATGGAGTGATTCTGACCAAGCTGAGGTAGGTGATCTAGTTCTGGCTATTGGAAGTCCTTTTGGATTAACACAGACAGTTACAATGGGGATTATCAGTGCACTTGGACGAGGAAATGTTGGAATAACAGAGTATGAAGACTTTATTCAAACTGATGCTGCCATTAATCCAGGAAACTCGGGTGGCCCTCTAGTCAATATGGCAGGAGACTTGATCGGAATAAACACCGCAATCTTTTCCCAAACGGGTGGATCAGCTGGCATTGGATTTGCAATTCCAAGTAATATCGCACAACACATCGTTAACAGCTTAATTCAAACTGGAACTGTTGTTCGTGGCTGGCTTGGAGTATCTATTCAGGATATGACTCCTTCTCTCGCAAAAGCGTTTGGCCTCGAAACCATGAAGGGCGCACTCATAGGCCAAGTCCTTGCTAATAGCCCTGCGGAAAAAGCTGGCCTTAAGCAAGGGGATCTCATTATTCGATACGAGAATAAGCTGATTGATAACGTGAGCCAGATCCGCAATGCCGCTGCACAATCTCAAGCAGGAACGAGTGTCGACGTCACTGTTATTAGAGATGGAAAGACACATACCCTCCACGTCACCGTTGCGGTCAGACCTCTTGATCTGTCCGCAAGTACGGGCTCATTTTCTGGCGAAGGTGAAAACTTTGATAATGTCTTATCAGATCTTCGTATCCAAGATCTTACTCTTGAGGCACTAGAACGTCTTGATCTTCCAATCGACACCTCCGGGGTACTTGTAGAAGCTGTGCGTCCAAACTCGCCAGCTGCCAGCGAGAGCATGCGTCAAGGAGACATTATTCAGCAGATTCGATTTTCTGGAACGCAGATCAAGATTACAAACATGAGCGACTTCTATAATGTGGCGCAAACAATTGAGAAAGACGATATGATCATTCTGCTTGTCCTTCGGCAAGGAAACAGCCTGTTTGTCCCACTTCAACCCTAACGACCCTACTATGCCATCACTCCACTCCAAGCAATCCGCGGCAAGTAAATTTTTCCAGCGGATTCACAACAAAATGTTTCCGGCAATTGATGACAAAAGGATGCCCCTTCTTCTTCACCTGACGGAACTGCGCACACGGCTAGTTCGCGCTGCAATCATTATGAGCATTGTCTTTCTAGGTGCCTTTTATTTTGCGCCAACACTTATGACGTGGGTTCAAGCTCCTTTATATTCCTATTTCTCACCTTCAAAGATGACATGGGTTCCTTCCGGATTATCTGATATTACATTTATCTTTCTCTCCCCTGCTGAAGCATTCTGGAACAGCATCAAGGTCGCAGCAGTTGTCGCAACATTTATTGTCATGCCCTATGCACTGTATGAAGTATGGAAATTTGCAGAGCCTGGCCTCCGCGTCAACGAGCGAAGGTTTACACTCCCCTTTGTGACGTTATGCAGCACTATGTTTTACCTCGGCATCTCATTCTGTTATCTCGTTGTTCTTCCGTTCGCACTTAATTTTCTCGTTGGATATGGCATCGATGCAGGATTTACACCCCAGCTCTCAATTGGAATTTTCGTTGGATTTAATTTGTGGCTACTACTTGTTTTTGGCCTGATTTTTGAGCTGCCAATGCTAATGACATTGCTAGCGAAGTTGGGCCTTGTCGATGCTCCATGGCTCCGAAAATACCGAAAGTGGGCCTACCTTTGTTTCTTTATCCTTGGTGCCATCCTTACTCCAACGCCAGACCCTTTTAACCAGACTTTGATGGCTGTGCCGCTCGTTGTTTTCTACGAGGTAGGCATAGTAGGTGCACGTTTTTTTTCGAAACCCGCTGAGGTTGAAGTGCCCCACGTAATCCAAACGACAAATCGCTAAACAACATTTAATAATGAGAACGGGAATTTAAATATGACAAGTAAAGACATGGACAACTCTTTCACCTCATTAGTAGAAGCACAGCGCATCATTCTTGAAACATGTCCTGTTCTCGGGAAAGAAAAAGTTGGCATTCTGGATTCACTTGGTCGAACCTTAGCAGAAAATCTCATTGCCAAACGTGCAAATCCTCCCTGGAATAATTCCGCGATGGATGGGTTTGCCGTCCGCAATTCAGATCTTCCAACTGACCAAGCAGATCCAGAACCAGTAATCTTAAACGTGATTGAGGAAGTTCCTGCAGGACGCTCCGCAACCCGGGCTGTAGGTCACGGAGAAGCGATTCGAATTATGACAGGCGCACCAGTCCCATCTGGAGCTGATACTGTGATAAAAATAGAGGACACTGAGCCAACAAAAACACACGTAAAAGTTTTCTCCCATGTTAAGACCGGGTCGCATATCCGCAAACAAGGTGAAGACATTGCTAAAGATGAATGCCTCATCCCACGTGGAGCAAAAATCCGATCGGCCGAAATAGGTATTCTTGCAATGATGGGAAAACCTTTGGTCCTCACCCACCAACGTCCTCGAGTAGCTATTCTTTCCACTGGGGACGAATTAATGGATCTTGATGACCAATTTGACGAAGACAAAATTACGAATTCAAATGGGTATGCCTTTGCCGCACAAACACGCGAAGCGGGGGGGACACCCATCGTGCTAGGAATTTCAAAAGATCGCCCTGAAGATTTGAAAGAAAAAATTAGCGAGGCAGCCAACGCAGATATCCTCGTAATTTCCGGAGGAGTTTCTATGGGAGATTATGACTTTACCAAGATAGTTCTTAATGAGATCGGCATGAACATTCACGCGTGGAAGCTCGCGATCAAGCCAGGACAACCTGTAACATTCGGGACAATACGACGTACACTCTGCTTTGGATTACCAGGAAATCCTGTCTCATCAATGATCACCTTTGAGCAATTGGTTCGTCCAGCAATTCTAAAAATGTCAGGACAAACCAATCTCTTTCGG
>DCWI01000074.1 GCA_002328825.1 Nitrospiraceae bacterium UBA2166
GTGTGATCGCTCCAAGTTTTGCAGATATTTTTTACAATAATTGTTTTCAGAATAGTATGTTGCCGATTGTACTTCCTGAGGATGCTATCAATGCATTATTTTGTTCTGTCAATGCATCCGAGGGATATCAGCTCACGGTGAATCTTGATGCCCAAACTATTACTCGTCCTGAAGGTAAGCCGATTCAATTTGACATCGATCCCTTTCGTAAGTCTTGTCTTCTCAGCGGATTAGATACGATTGCTCTCACCCTAGAGTACGAGGGTGATATTGCTGCTTATGAAGAAAAGCGAAAGACGACTGTGCCTTGGTTGTTCCCTTCTTGAATTGCTCCCACAGCAACAACTCGTATACAAAACATAAATGTTGTGGTATCGGATTGGCGTGTGACCCATAAGCGATTAGATCAAGTTATTGCCGAATGGTACGGCTTGATCCTGCTGCAATACCGATGGTTTTTTATCATCGGACCCCTTCTTTTGTTCGCTCTAGGTGTTGCGGGCGTTCCCAACACCGGATTCAACTCAAGCTATCGCGTGTTTTTTGGGCAGGACAATCCACAGCTTCGTGCGTTTGACGATTTTCAAGCCGTATATGTTCAAGACGACAACGTGGCTGTTGTCATCCATCATCCAGATCAACGGGTTTTCTCGAACGAAGTCCTTGAAACTGTCCGTAGTCTAACTGCCGCGCTTTGGAAGGCTCAATATGTTACCAGGGTTGATTCTGTCACTAACTTTCAACACACCGAAGTTATAGAGGATGACCTTCTTGTCGATGATCTTGTCTCTGCGTTGCCACTTACACAGGAAGAGCTTGATGAGAAACAACAGGTTGCTCTTGTGGAACCGTTGCTCAATGGATTGCTCCTTTCTGCTGATGGTCGTGTGACGCAGGTGAACGCCCGAGTGCTCTTTCCTTCTCTTGAAGAAAACCCAACTTCAGCTAGTGATATTTATGCCGATGTCGAGCAGCTTGTCACGCATGAGCAGGTAGTGCATCCAGATATTGAATATCGCATTGTTGGGATTGTAGCGACGAATCATGCCTTTGCCAAAACACCTGAGGAGGAGATGAGCAAGATACTGCCGCTGATGCTTGGGCTGACGATCATCGCTCTGGTGTTGCTTGTCAGGTCAACGTGGGGTGTGATCCTTCCGCTTCTTGTTGTTTTATTATCGATTATGTTTACGCTAGGAATCTCTGGACACCTTGGAATTTTTCTTACAGCCGTTTCATTTGCGTTTCCCCAGATATTGTTTGCCATTGCGATTGCATATTCCGTGCATATTGTCGTGAGCTACACGCGACTTCGGCGTGAAGGTTTGAAGCAGGACGATGCAGTTCGTGTGACAATTCTCAAGAATCTGACACCCATTTTTTTGACTGCGGTTACGACAGCAATTGGGTTTCTTTCCATGATATTTAATGAGGTTCCGCCAGTGCAGCACCTGGGAATTCTAGTTGGGATAGGGGTTCTCTTTATCTTCATACTTTCCGTGACATTTTTGCCTGCCTTGCTGGCAGTATGTCCGTGTGCTGTTAGGTCTATGTCTGTCCCACCTCATGGTCTTCCTAAACAAGAATGGACAGATTCTCTTGGGAAGTTTGTTGTAGAACACTATCGCCCGCTATTCTATGGGTTGTTATTCATCGTGGCCGGAAGCAGTATTTTCATTGCTCGCCTCGAACTCGATGACAATCCGCTGGATTATTTTAAAGTTGGGACATGGCATCGTGATGCCACCGAGTTCGTCGATGCTAATCTTACGGGTGTGTCGTTTACAGATTATTCACTTCAGAGTGGACAGCCTAATGGAATTACTGATCCAGAATTTTTGGCAAAGGTTGAAGCGTTTACTCAGTATGTCGACACCATTCCAGAAGTAGCACATGTGAATTCGATTGTTCCGATCATGAAAAGATTGAATAAAAATTTGCATGCAGATGATCCGGCGTATTATCAACTGCCTGAAACGCAGGAACTCTTGGCCCAGTATTTATTGCTCTACACCATGTCTCTTCCGTTTGGATTGGATCTTACAAACCAGATTAATGTTGATTATTCCAGTACTCGTATAACCGTTACCATGCATAAGGTTAGTGCAAAGAGGCATATGGAGATTCTCGATCAGATCGAGAGATGGGTTGCAGCAAACATGCAGGAAGTTAACACGCAAGGCGTGGGGACTTGGGTCATGTTTACCTACCTAAGTCAGCGAGTCATCTACGGGATGATCAAGAGTCTCATGTTAGCATTGGTTTTGATCACGATTGTGTGTGTGATCACGTTTCGATCATTGAGTCTGGGGCTGATTAGTCTTGTTCCAAATGCGCTTCCTATTGTCCTGACGTTTGGTGTATGGGGAATGCTAGGGGATCATGTTGACTTTGCGGTATCAATCGTTGCAACCGCGGCGCTTGGGGTAATTATTGACGACACGATTCACCTATTGGTTCGGTATCAGCGAAGTCTGGAAAATGGGAAGGAACGTGGGCAGGCGTTTCAGTATGCTCTTCACGACGTTGGGCATGCCTTGCTTTTCACATCCATCATTCTTGTGGTTGGATTTGGGCTGTTTTTGTTGTCCGGGTTCCGAGTTAACTCAAGTATGGGCGCGATGATTAGTCTCTCCATTGCATTTGCGATTGCATTCGACTTTTTCTGTTTGCCGGGAATCCTAATGAAGTTTGATAAGAAGGCGGCAAATAAATGTTAGCGAGTGATGGTGAACTGGTCGCGCATCAACACGGTTGTAGTAAGTGAGGAAGGGCATTGTACTGTGGTACCTCGATCCTGAGAGCGAAGTGTTGAAAGTTAGTCCTCTTGAGTAACCCGCCTAACTTCATCGATGGTGGTCAATCCGGTGGCGATTTTCAACCATCCGTCTTCCCTTAGTGTTCTCATGCCTTGCTCTAGGGCGGTGTCGCGTAGAGCTTTAGCTTCGGGTCGTTGAATGATGAGCTTTCGGATTTCATCAGTGCATGGGAGAAGTTCGTAGATTCCTGATCTCCCGTAATATCCGGTGTCACCACAACGGCGGCATCCTTTTCCATGCTGAAACGTTGGAGTGGATAAATGTTTTGCTACGGCGTGATACTCTTTTAAGAATCCTGGATCAGGATCAAACGGGACTTTGCATTCGCTGCAGATCAATCGCACAAGTCGCTGAGCAAGAACACCTATAATTGATGACGCAAGCAAGTAGTCTTCAATTCCCATTTCAAGAAGTCTGGTAATTGCTCCAGGCGCGTCGTTGGTGTGTAACGTGGAAAAGACAAGATGTCCGGTGAGGGAAGATTGAATTGCGATTTCCGCCGTTTCTCGATCACGAATTTCACCAACCATGATAACATCGGGGTCTTGCCGTACGATACTACGCAATCCGTTGGCAAATGAGAGACCGATTTCAGGTTTTGTTTGAATTTGATTGACTCCGCGAAGTTGGTATTCAATTGGATCTTCAACGGTAATGATCTTTTTTTCAGGCGAGTTGATTTTGGCAAGAGTGGTATAGAGCGTTGTTGTTTTTCCGCTCCCGGTTGGCCCTGTTACAAGAATCATTCCGTAGGGTCGAGCAATCATCTTTTCAAGTTTTGATCGAATATCATCTGGGAATCCAAGGCTGATGAGGTCTAATGTAAGGTTTCCTCGATCCAAAATACGCATGACGATACTTTCACCATGCATGGTAGGAAGAGTTGAGATTCGAAAATCAATATGTTTGCCTCCAATTTTAAGTTTGATCCGTCCATCCTGAGGGAGGCGACGTTCTGCAATATTAAGTTTTGCCATGATCTTTATACGGGAGGTTATGGCCGCTTGCAGGTGTGCGGGTGGTGCTTCTGCGTCATGGAGAACACCGTCAACTCGGTATCGAACCTGAAATTGCCGTTCAAATGGCTCAAAATGAATATCACTGGCTCTCGAATCAAGCGCTCGTGTAATGATCAGGTTCACAAGACGAATCACGGGGGCTTCTGACGCGACATCTTGGAGATGTTTGATATCGTCTTCCTCTTGGTCATCAGTCAAAACCTGAGTGAGTTCCTGACTTTCTGGTCGCATATCTCCGATGATTTCTCCCATCGCAGAATGTTGTTGATATAGTTGAGTAATGGCTTGGAGAATATCTTCTGGAGAGCTTTGATGTCCGATGACTTCGTATCCGGTCGCCAGTTGAATGGCATCAACCGTAGTCATATTTGTTGGATCTGCCATGGCTACTGAAAGGCGATTATCGTTGAGTGTGAGTGGAAAAACGTGCTGTTCCTTTAAAAACTTGACCGGGAGGGTTTCACAGAAATAGGGATTTTGTGGATAATCATCAAGTTCGAGAATCCCCTTTGACATATTAATACCCACGATCAGTCATCAGTGTTCTAATTGCATTAACTTTAGCGACAAAGCGGGCTGTGGCTTCTGAGGCGTCTGGAATATCACGGATGACATGGGGTGTGATGAGAAGGATGAGTTCGATCCGGCTCTTATTCATCGTCATGTTCTGAAAGAGAGGTCCTATATATGGAATATCTCCTAGCCCTGGAACTTTCACGATAGCTTCACGTTCCGTTTCATCAATCAGTCCGCCGACAAGAATTGTTTCCCCGTCCTGAACAACCATTGAAGTAATGGCTTGGCGTTTGGAGATTGATACGTCACTACTTCCGACTGCGGGAGGGCCAACATTGCTCTTTTCTAAATTGAGGTCCATGGTGACTAGGCCTGTGGAGTTTATGACGGGTGTTATCTTAAGAATAGTTCCTGTATCTTTTCGGACTGTTGCTTCAGCGGCTCCAGGCTCGACGCCTGGTCCTTCAGAAACTGCTGTACGAATCGCAATTTCATCGCCGATTTCGAGAGAGGCCTCTTTTCCGTTGGTCACGAGGAGATGAGGGGAGGCTAAGACATGGACGCTCGACTCATCAGCATGTGCACGAAGTTGCGCGAGGAGGTTGACGCGTTCTCCGGCATCGATCTTTAGAACATCTGCGCTGAGCGTTCCGGTTGTGTTTCCCATAAGGCGAGGCACTGTGGGATCAATTTTGTTTAAGAAGGAGTAGGCAATGCCATACTCTAAATTCTCATTCAACGTTACTTCGGCGACCATGACCTCAATTAATACCTGCCTCGGTATGATATCTAGTTCTTCCAGAATACCTTGTACAACGGAAAAGTCTCGAGGATTGGCTTTGATGATAAGTGTATTTGTGGTTGCATATGGGATGATCGTTACCTTACCCGTAAGTTCTGCTTGAGTGTTTGATGTGGGTGATGATTGAGGCTGTGCAGTAAGGGCAGCGGTTCTTGCGGGGCGATCATCAGATTTTTTTTCGGTAAAAATGCTATTGAGAATTTCTGACAGTTCTTCAGCGATGCCATTTTTGACATGATAGACGTAGGTTTGAATTTCAGTGCCGCCCGTTTCCTTGTCCAACTGCTCTAACCAATGTTCGACGAGATCAAATGACTCTTGGATTTGACTAATGACGAGGAGAATATTTGTCCGAGGGATTGGGACGAGATTAATTCCAATGCCTACACCGCTTTTCGTTGGAAGTTCAAAGGCAGCAAAAATCTTTTCGAGCTCCTGCGCGATGTCGTTGACCTCGGCGAGGCGAATAGGATAGAGCCTAACAGTAACTTGCTCAAAGACATTAGTATCAAAAAGTTCAATTAACGATAGAATCGTCGTGACATTGTTGGTGAACTCAGTAAAGAGTAGCAGCTGGCTTTTATCATAGGTTGTAATATGACTTCCTGAAGAGAGAAAAGGCTTGATGATTTTCGCAACTTCGGTTGGGGCGATATACCGGAGTGGAACAAGGTGGACTGCGACGCGTGAATGCTGTATGGCTGTCCCCCCTGTGCTGTAAGGGTGCCTGATAATTGGCAATTTTGTATTTGTTGTTGCTGACATGGGTACGATGTGATGGATCGGACCGATCTTCATGACTACAGCACGGTTGATGCGCATAATGTCATCAAAAAGTGACATGAGGTCAGTCTTCGCAATCTCTCCCTGCATGTGAAGATTTACTGTTCCTTTTACTTTCGGGTCGATTAAGTAATTGATCTCTAAGACCTCGGAGAGAACTTTGACGACCTTGTGAAGTTCTGCGTTATTAAAATTGAGGACAATATTCTCTGGATTTTTAGAAGACGTTTGCGCTAGAGGTTGCTGCATTGGTGTGAGTGGAGCTTTCGTCCCTTGAATAGTATGTTGAGACTGTTCATCTTGTTCGACCTCTTCGGTGTCGATAGTCTCGATGTGTGATTGTTGGAATTCCTTGTTTGCATTGGGAAGGTCGTGAGTGAGTGATTTTGAGCTTAGGGGAGGCTTCTTTTGAGCAGAAACATGCGGAGAGTTATTTTGCGTAGTGGGTTCATAGATTCCAGCGCATCCGAGCCAGAGGGTACTATAAAGGAAGATTAGGAGAGGATAATACAAAGTGGTTCTCTGCCGTCTCCACGCGAAAATAAGAGAGGATCCATGACATGCGTCACCGGTCATGGATTGTAAGTTGTTCCTGAGCCGCAGGGACCTTTGTTTTGAATCCGTCTGTCGCCTCGATGGCTTCGTTGATATTGCGGATAACGTGCGGTGTGATCAGCAGAACCAGCTCAATGCGGTTGAGTGTTGTTGTTGTGTTTCTAAAAAGGACTCCGAGGTATGGAATGTCTCCCAATACTGGGACTTTGCTGATAGTATCGGTTACGGTATCGTCAATCAGTCCCCCGACCAAGATTGTTTCCCCATCTTGAACGACCATTGTGGTCGATGTAGTTCTCTTGTTAATGCCAACATCTGATGCCCCTTCCGATGGAGGGGTTACGTTGCTTTTTTCAAGATCAACCTCGAGGGTAACGAGTCCTGTCGCATTGATGTGAGGGGTGACACGAAGAATTGTTCCGGTATCTCGCCTTTGAATGGTCACGTCAACCGGGCTACCGGCGTCTGCGCCTGTTGGTCTCGCTTCACTGGTTCGAATTGCCACTTCATCTCCCACACGAATTGATGCTTCCTTTCCATCTGTGGCAATGATATGTGGAGATGCGAGTACTCGAAGTTCTGTTTCGCCTGCAAAGGCTGCTAATGTTGCCAAAAGGGTTCTTTGGTCTCCAGATTGAACTTTCAGAAACCTACCTGTAAATCCAAGAGCACCGGATCCCTCAAGCGGAGTAATATCTGTAGCCCTATCCTGAAACGCATACTCGATTCCAAACTCAGTATTTTCTGTCAATGTAACTTCAGCAATAGCAACTTCAATCAAAACTTGACGCGGAACAATATCCAATTCTTCAAGAATGCCTTCTACTATCTCGTAGTCTCGTGGGTTTGCTTTGATGATAAGGGTATTGGTCGTAGCATAGGAGATGACTTCAACTTCTCCTGTGATTCCAGCAGAACCTTCGGTGTCAGAAGCTTGAGCTGTATTTGTGGTTTGTTTGTCATTGGTAGTAACAGCCGCGGTTCGTGCTTGTCCTGCAATAGTTTCTCTGTCTTGCACAAAAATGCTGTTGAGGATATCAGCCAATTCGGTCGCGATACCGTTACGGACGTGGTAGATAAAGGTGCGAACGTCAATTTCTCCCTCCTGCGTATCCATCTCTTTCAACCATCGCTCTGCGACGTGAAGTGCTTCTGAAAGGGAGCTAATGACGAGGAGTGAATTAATGCGAACGATGGGCACGAATGTAATTCCTGTTCCCCGACCACTCGTGCTTGGTAATTCAAATGCTGCGAAGAGTTTTTCAATCTCCTGGGCGATGTCAGTAACGTCTGCGTTCTTGATTGGAAAGAGTCGTACCTTAACCTGCTCGAAGACATTGATATCAAGGAGTTCAACAATTGATAAAACCTTTTCAATATTGTCTGGGAAATCTGTAATGAGAAGCAGGCGACTTTTTTCGTATCCTATTACATGGCTACCAGATGAGAGAAATGGTTTCACGATTTTTTCGATCTCAGATGGCGCAATATAGCGGAGTGGAATGATCTGTATTGTCACGGGGTGCGATGAATCAGCAATGTTTTTTTTCGCTTCACCTGGAGGATGTCGAAGCTTCAGTGCTTTTGTTCGTATGGCCCCCATTGGAACAATATGGTAGACGGCTCTGTTTTTAACAATCGCAGCCCGATTGATTCGGAGGATATCTGTAAAAATGACCATGAGGTCATCTCGTGAAATTGCTCCAGTCGCGTGGATATTGACAGTTCCTTTAATTTTCGGATCAATAATGTAATTGATCTCAAGAATGTCTGCGATGATTTTTATCACCTTATACAAATCGGCGTTGTCAAAATTGAGAACGATTTCTTGTGGGGTTCGGGTAGAAAATTTTGGTGGAGAAATGTCAGAGCTTGGAAGTGAAGGCTTTAAGGTTTGTTCGGAGGAATTCTGTGGGAGTATCTCCGGTTGTGGGTGTTGGCTTGGTTCTTGTTTCTGCAAAGTTTTGGCGTTTGCTTGTTCTTCATACAGACTCAAGGTGGCAAGAAGAGTAAAGGATGTGATCAGTAGTATTGGGATAAGAAGTATGCTCCATGAGACTCGGGTGAATGTTTTCATGGACTATCCTGTTTGATGGCTAAGTGACATGGTGATTGAGTAGATGACTATTTTTTATTTTTCGCGTTTCGTTTCTTAGCCTTTTTGGCTTTTCCTTTAGTTCTCCCGCTATTAGGGGTTCCCTGAGATGGGGTGACAACATGGCTCCGGCGGTTTAATTTGTCTTCCTCCATGAGTTCCAGTGTACGAGTCTCGGTTTCTCCGGCCGTTAGAATGACGTGATCTTCCAATATCTCTTTCACCGTATATCGCCCAATAGTATCTCCTATCCCGACGTCCATTGGATCTCGTGGTTTTCTGAGAAGGTCAGCAATGAGTGCGCGTTGGTAGTCACCAAATAGCACGATTCCTTGTAGGGAAAGACGATCAGAGCGTTTCTTTTTCGAATCTTTCCTTGGATGTGTGGGGCTTCGTCGCGGAAGTGAATCTTTAGGTTTTGGCGCCCGTACTTTATTGGTATTTTTTGGGAGTGGCCGAGGCGAAATTTTTGGAACGATATGTTTCTTCCGAGTTGGGTGAAAGAGATCTTTTTCGACAATAACGGAATATGAGTCTTTCGATGGGGAGTCCACGACTGGAATATCGGACTCTACCGTTCGAACATGCATGATTACAGGAGAGTGGGGAGGTATTGTTTGGGAAGATTGGACATGTGTCGTTTGGATAAGGAGGGGCGAAAATTCATCGCTTGGAATCCAAAGACCTAAGGCGGAAACTACATTAGCACCAAGTATGAGTGAAGCGCCCAAAAGGCTGAAATTGATTAAGTGAATCATGCAGTTGCGCTCCTAGGGTGTATCTCAGGGTCCTGCTCTGGCTTTCCGTTCTTCTCGGAGATTTGCTTCATTAATGCTTCAATTACGATATCTGCGCGTAAGTTACGTGGTTTTTTTGGATTGGGAACCCTGATTGTCAACTCGGAAACCGATAGGCGTACCGGTTGGTGTTCGATATCGTATAGAAATTCTGTGAGAATTTTTGTTTGAGCTGTTAGTGCAATACGAATTGCAATTTTCGTATAGTGCCCATGTGATTCAGAATCAAGGACACGTGCGTTTTTTATCGTAATGCCCTTTTGTTTATTGGAGAGGGCATCAAGAATGAGTTGAACTCGTGCGGCCCCAAGTGCTGGAGTTAAGCCTTCAATCAAGAGGTGTTCCGTTTTTTCAAGATGATCTTGACGTTCTGCTAGTTCTTCCTGAAGAGATGAAAGCATATGTAGGCGTGCTCGGTATTGTTGGAGAATGGAAGCTTTCACTTCAATTTGGTTATTCAGGGCCTTGTGCTGCTCGATGAGAGGAAAGGCAATATACTGAAGACCAAGAAAGAGCAATACGGCAATTAGACCGATGATGATGGAGTTGCGTTCTCGTGACGATAGTGTCATGGGATATCCGTCTCAATGTTAATGGTATGGGGCTGCACTTTTGCGTGGATTCGAAATTCTTGGCCATTTACAGGTTCACTAAAACGGACATCATAAAAGATAGACGAGTGTTCAAGTACTGAAATTAAGGATGCCGGAGACGACTTTGCCTTTCCGGTTAACATAACACTGTGGGCTTTATAGGTAAGATTTGTCAACCAGCTTTTGTCTGGAACGATGGTTGTTAATTCTTTGAGAACATCTAGGACACCAAGGTGATTTGAGGTTAGGAAATCAATTTTTTGGAGGCGGTGCTCGATTGCGGTCGCTTGGTCCTGTAGGGTTGTCATGGTAGAAATTTGTGGCGAGAGTGCACTAAGTTGTTCAGTAATGTCTTGTAGTGTGGTGAGTTTGTTCATTGTTTCGATGGTGATGTATCCGATCGTTAGACATCCCAGTAATGCAATGAGAATAAGTGTAGGTGTATACCGTCGTCGTGGTGATTGTAGTTGGACTTGGTGAGGGAGAAGATTGATGGATGGGGTATCATTGTTGAGACCGCGAAGTCCCAAACCAACCAACACTGTTGATTCTGATGCAAATGGTTTTGTTGAGGCAACGTGCAGTCCTATATGCGCTGCCAAACTATCTGGGCTGAGATCCTCATGTTGTATGCTGGCTGATCCGAGTATCACTTCCTGAATGTCTTCTCTTTCACGCTTGATTGCGGTGATGCCTTTGTCGAGCTCTACTTCGATACTTTGCATGAGGTTGTTTCTTGTCGGTACTGCTCGTGTATAGCGAAGGTTTTGGCCTTCCGTGATGATCAACTCGTAGCCTGTTTCAGAAATGTCGATCATTGCGAGAAGTTGCACAGGGAGTGACGGTGTTGTGTTCTTGAGATTTCGTATTTGTCGCAAAGTGCTGAGCATTGCTGTCGACGTGACTTCTATTGCGCTTGGCGTGACGCCAAGGAGTGTGAGGCGTTTGATGTATCCTTGGAGCCGTGCTTTAGCAATAGCTGCTAGTAGGAGTGTCAATGTATTTTCGTCCGAGTTTCGGAGCACAACCTCAAATGCAAAGTGGGCTTCGTCTGATGAAAATGGTGTGTAGCGGTCAAGTTCGTAGGCCAACACTTGCTGAAGGTTCTCTTCAACCGCCAATGGAAGTTGAATCTCTCGCAGTACTACTTCTTCACGTGGAATTGAGACGAAGACTTGTCCATTGCGAATCTTGTTCTTTTTCAGAAATGTTGTGACTCTCTTTGCGAGGAGCACTGTTTCGTTGTCGTCCTCTTGCATTGGAGATACCAAGGGGATTGTGAGTCGCCCGGTCACCTTCTCGTGGCTTCTGGAGCGTTGCAGACAGAGAAACTCAGCGTGAAAGTCTGTGAGTCGGATAGCGAGACTTCTCGCCATTATGATGTGGGTCCTTCTTTAGCTGCCATACGAAGCCTGCTGATATTGTAAGTATATACTATCATTCCATTGGAGGATTCTATGTTCGTTTGTGGTGATGGAAACGATGGCACGTATGTGGTGATAGATTGGACTTGATGCGATTTGTCCGCGGGCGTCAATGGTATATGTATTGCTTGGTTGAAAACTGATAAATGGACTCGCGTCATCAATGTCATCTACAAAGAAATCAAGGTCATCAGGTGTGAGAAATGTAAAGAATTCTCGCTCGGTAACAATACTGCGAGCTTGGGATCCAGAGATGCCTGGGATCGACATCAGGACTTCTGGAGACGCAGTATTAACATTCACTTTAAACTGAATCTCTTCTTCGTCTTCTTCGTCTTCTTTTGGTGATGCTGGAATCAAGGGTTTTGCCTCGAGGGAGGCGGTAAGCATATCGATAAGCCCAGTGCGTCCGATCTTCCCTGGCTCCGATTGTTTTCCATAGAAAATATCAGGAGTTATGCCTTTGACCCAGAGTAGCTCATCCATGGTATCAAAGGGGCCATTTTTTGCATGATAAGGCTTAGGTAGTGCCAGATAATAGGTATCCTCCGCGCCGTTTCGGTGATAATTATTGTCAGGGTCTCGCCAGTCGAGAATTGGATCCACTATCCCCGAGATACCTCGATCAAGGCGAAGTGTGCTTAATAGTTTTCGTAATGTTGGTCCATTTGCTTCATTGATGTTGATCTTTCCTCCCTCATCATACATTCGAACCTCAGCAGTTCCATTATCAAGTGTAATCTGATAGGGGCGTCCATCTGCCATCCAGGGAGTTTGAAAAGGATCACTGGCAATGTCAGTCGAAGGGGTCAGGGGTATGAAATCTTCCTCGTTATCATCGAGGGTACTATTTACAGGGCGAGTTAGTTCAGCAATCGCTTGGTATATTCCAGCTCGTGCGAGATAGTATGCTTCCATTGATTCTCGTTGATTAAGGGTGACTTTTGCTTCGGTTCGGGACATGATTGAAAACTCAAATGCGAGTACGGTCAGAAGCATCAGGATCCAAAGGACAAGTACGAGAGCCATGCCATCTTGTTCTCGCACATGGCGTAAAGGCCATTCAATGTTGGGACTCATCTACTTCACACGTTTCCTAATCGTCATCATCATCATCATCGTCATCATCATCGATTTCTGGTTGAGATGCTGCTTTTTTATCGTCTTTGCCTTGTGCAATGATGGGAATTAGCATTTCGGAGAGGGTGGGAGAGGTTTGTGGTCCATGTTCGAGGTGGAATTTTACTGCAGCGGGAAGTGTTGTTTTTGGCAAGGGGGCAAGGTGTTCTGAGGGATCTTCAGATGGAAGAGGTTGAGTTGGGTCTTTCATGATCCATTCAGGAAACCACATCCCGGATTCACCATCGTAATACTCCATTTTCATGGAGGTGACTTCTGAGAGGAGTCGAGTTTTTTCCTCGTCAGTAAAAGGAGTCTCATAAAACTGTCGATGATAAACGGAGCGATAGGCAGCGATAAGGTGACTCGTAGATGAGTCTTTTTCGTGTTCAAGGTAGTATACAACGAGATGCAAGCCTGCCTGGTTGTCGATACCAAGAGGCTTGGTCGTGACAAATGCGACAGACTCTGATCCTCCATCAAAGACGAGAATTTTCTTTGATAAATCCTTGGTTCCAGCGTCGTTTGTGATGGGAATTTGCAATGGATAAGCAGAGCGGAGTTGCTGAGATATCATATCGGTAACAACGGATGTCTGCTGATTCACGAATTGTGAGGCAGTGCCTTTTTCCCAAGTTTGAATACTCAACGTTGCTGCTTGAGCTAGGATTACCATTACTACTCCGATGAGTGTGATGGTGATTAGAAGCTCGAGAAGAGTGAATCCTCTCCGGCAGGTTGAGTTAGGGGGCAATTTCGTCACTTGGTTCCTTAAGGTCTGGGTTGTCTGAGTCATTTTGTACAGATGATGCTGGGGCAAATGTGGCGAGTGTGTGAATGCTGGTTGATGGAGCAGAAGGGTCGACATCCCATCTGATCGAGACCGTGGCTTTGTAAAGAGGCGTAGGAGGGGTGATTGGGGTTTCATTGCTATTACCCTCGTCGATAACAAGTAGCTCGGGGGTGGGCTCGACTGGAGTGACGATCCGTTCCCAAAAAATCCCATTGGGATTCTCTCCAGATTCCAATTCCAGTGGCGGAGATTTCATGATGGCAAGCTCTTCAAGCTTATGTTGTGCAAGGGCTATGGCTTGAGTGTAATCTCTTGATTTTTTAATTGTCCGAAGCGAACCTGAAAACAGTTGGAATAGGATAGGAAGTGTGATGGCAAGAATCATCACGGCTATAAGAATTTCAAAAAGAGTGAAGCCGGGTGTAGATCGAATGCGATTCATTAGCTAAATTGACTGTCGTGCTGAAGTTGCAAGTCCTGTAATAGCATTGATCTTGAGTACAACTGGTTCCTTCTGGCCGTTATGAGCCATCTGAATGGTTCCACCACTCGAACTTCCATTGGGATAGAACAGTAGAGCGTGAGTGCCGCTGGTGTTCTCACGATTCTTCGCTGTCACGCGCAGTGTGTCAGTGTGAGCGAGAGAGAATTGCGTGGGGCGATTTGGTAGCTCATCATGGTTGTGTTGATATGGATTAACCCAGATCATGTGCTCATCAATATTGATTGAAAGTCTATATGGGGTTTTGTGGGTAATTGCTTGGTTTCGTGCAAATGTGAGCATGGCAGAGACTGAGCGAACATCTTTTCTGAACTGAGCCTGCTCGAGACTGTGCGCAATAGTTGGTGCAACCAGTGCGACTGAGATGCCGATCAGGATAAGAACAACAACCAGTTCAATAAGTGTAAATCCAGCA
>DCWI01000019.1:0-3601 GCA_002328825.1 Nitrospiraceae bacterium UBA2166
GTCAATTGAGGATAGATTAGGGCATCCCCTGTATTGAAACCAACACGCATGACGAGTTGCTTGATTCCTTCCGTTACATCTTGAACTATTTCAAGTGCTTGATTAATCTGAGCACACGCAATATCACATTGGTTAATACGCAACAGTTGCCGGGTTCCTTGTCGCATTAAGCCTACCTGCCCATTCCCCCAGACTGCAAACCGCATATGGTTGCGATAATTCCACGGCCTTTCCATCCCAATTACAGAACAAAGAATGTGTTCATAATCATCTGAAAATTTACCGACCCGCACCAATTGATCCCAAACAATCTGTCTTTTGATCCGCAGTTGCTCATTGTATTCCACATGTTGAAGCTGACATCCTCCGCACTGCCCAAAATACTGACACCGAGGCTTAACACGAAATGAAGACGGGCGTGACACACGAACTGTACGTGCTTCAAAATATTGAGTAGATGCCTCCGTAACTTCAGCCATCACCTGTTCCCCTGGAATAGCATACGAGACAAATACCACCCGGCCATCTGGGGCCCGCCCGATAGCTTTCCCACCCGCCACAATGGCAGTAAGCTCAAGCTCAATTATTTCTTTCGGCCGAGTATTAACGCAATAATTCCTTTGCATATTTCGACCAAGCTCTGATTGTATTCAGCGTCCTTCTGTCATCTTTCACATCACAATTTTCACAACAAATAGTTACCGCATTAAAAACTTTCAAAACGACCCTGTCATATATATCATATGAAGCATTTCTTACCGTATTTATATCCAACATGAGATACCTTTCCGCGTGCACCCATCCCTCACCTCTCTCCCTCTATTGCAAGAATGAACGTTGACAAGATGGGCAAGGTGGAATATTCAATACCTAATATACCGTCAAGCGCAGTCATAAAATTGCAGCTTAGGATATGTAATATCCCAACCCATACTTCAATTGAAGTATGCAATTGTAAATAAAGGAGACACCCTATGATCATTCAACGATATATCATAACCTTCACCTTCATAGGAATTTTTGCGCCGATGATCACCATTGCTGCTCCACCACCAGGAGCGACACCAGAAGACCAAGGCCAGTATGTCTTCATTACGCGAGACAAAATGGATACTGGCTATACCGATGCACTAACAACGCTGTCTATGACATTGCTCAATGCTGCTGGACAGAAGAGCAATCGAAAAATGCTAACCCATTACCTTGAAGTCCAAGACGATGGAGACAAAACTCTCATCACCTTCAAATTTCCACGCGACATTAAGGGAACTGGATTATTGACCTTCGAACACGTCGAAAAATCTGATGATCAATGGCTTTACCTCCCAGCCCTCAAGCGAGTCAAGAGAATTGTGTCGAAAAACAAAAGCGGTAGTTTTGTTGGATCTGAATTCAGCTATGAAGACATCGCCTCAACAAAACCAGAGAAATATACCTACTCATACAAACGTGAAGATGAGCACCAAGGCACCAAGGTCTGGATTATTGAGCGATACCCAAAGGATCCGAATTCAGGCTACACGAAGATTATCTCCTGGGTTGATCAATCAAACTTTCAGCTAGTTAAGCAGGAATACTTTGACCGCAAAGGAAGCCTTCTCAAATTCTCGCTTGACAACGGAAATACTCTATACCTTGAAAAATTCTGGAGGCCATCTGAAATTATCATGGAGAACCTTCAGTCAAAGAAAAAGACCATCCTCACCTTTAACAATTGGGCATTTCGACAAGACCAAGAGCCCTCGTTTTTCTCAAAACGCTCCCTTGAACGACAGAGATAATCTGTCATAGTCACGACGGGTTAGCACCTTTTATGAGTAGGACACCAGTGTTTTTCATGACCTCTTGTTCCTCTAACGCCATGACTACATTGAAAAGTTTGACAAGTTTTATCTCGCTCCACCTCATCGTGCTTCTTGTATCCTCTGCTACCGGATTGGCAATTGAAGAGGATCTTAAAGTTACCTCCACCACCCATGTCTCTGTATTTCCAGAATCGGGAAAAGGAGATCAACAAGACTCGTTCATTACTACCGAACTGAAACCCGACCTTGCATTAACATTTGACGAGTCCTGGCAAGCTATTATCGCACCTCGATTTCGCTTTGGCCTTACTGATCCTGAATACGGTCTCCTGTCACTCGATGATCTTTATACAGAATATGTCTCCGACAGCTTTGAAGTTCGTGTAGGATACCAGACACACTTCTGGGGAGCCGCTGAATCTTCCAATATCGTTGATATTCTCAATCAGAAAGACTTTGTCATCGACTTCTTTGATCCCATGGAAAACAAGTTTGGAGAACCCGCTATCCGACTACGCCTTTCCGTCGGCGAGAACCAATTTGATATATACCACTTTAGTTATTTCACACCTGCCTCTCTCCCCAACAAAGTAAACCGCTTCAACTTCTTCGATGGGCAACTCGACTTCTCAAATGACCCGATCTATACCCATGGGGACAAACGCCTTCGCCAACAAGCTGCTTTACGATGGGATCGAACTATTGGATCCGCTGATATCGGAATCTCATATTTCAACGGATATGAGAAATTCCCCGTCATTCATATTAGGCCTGGAGCCGTCGAAGCTGACACTCTTTACTACGAAATGCAGCAATTTAGCGGAGATATTCAGATGCCTGTGGGAAACTGGCTTCTCAAAGGCGAAGCGTTATTTCAGGACACGTCTTTAGGAGGCACATTTATAGCGGACTCCGTAACATCAGAAGGGAAAATTCTTCGGAGAAACCTAGTCCCAAAAAATCATACCGCTTTTGTCGGCGGTTTTGAATATACTTTCTATGGCGTCATTGGCCAAAGCGATATCGGGCTTATCGGAGAATATCTCTATGACTCTGAACAACGGCTTGATGCAGTTGCATTTCGCCCATTTCAAAACGATGCATTCGGTGGAATACGATGGTCTCGAAACAATTCCGGCGACGGGGCATTACTGATCGGAGGAATTGTCGATATGAGAAATCAAACACAAGTGTGGCGAGCAGAATATTCAGAACGGTTTTTTGACCGCCTCATCCTTTCCGCCAATTACGATCATATCAATGCTACCCCAGAAGACCCCATAGCAATTTTTGACAACGATAATCGTCTTGCAATCGAACTGTCATATACCTACTAAAACCTAGTCTCTAAGGCATCCATGATTAATACTCCAAATATATACAGTAGATTGACTGACCATTCCGTACTACGCAATCCCCTTGATTCCTCAAATAAAGCCGGTACAATTGGCTTTCATTTCCGTAAACCCCTGTAATATATGCACACACACAGAAGTCAGGCCATCTATACCGCCCAAATGATCAGTACCCTCATCGGGCTTATAATATTTCTTGCTCACTGCTCAGATCAGCCCGTTGAAATTCCTCCTACTCCTTTCATACAAAAACCCCCTCTCTCTAAGAATGGGGCAATGGCTTCAGCCCCAAATGTTCCCGAACCAACACCCACCGCGACCAATAAAATATTTATTAGCGTGGTAAAAACAGCTCGCCCGGCTGTCGTTAATATCGTAGCGATGACAAAAAATCTAGAAAGAAGTTCACCAACACACCAATTTTTTAATGATCCGTTTTTT
>DCWI01000019.1:3923-6230 GCA_002328825.1 Nitrospiraceae bacterium UBA2166
CCGTTTTTTTGGCGATGAATTTGAACAGAAATTTAAACACCCACAGGAACAGCGCCAAACAGGTATAGGATCAGGTGTAATTGTCAACTCAAACGGATACATCCTCACCAACAACCATGTAATAGATCAAGCCGATGAAATTCGCGTACTATTCGAAGACAAACGAGAATTCCACGGAACATTAATTGGCACTGATCCCAAGACTGATCTCGCCATCATAAAAATTACTGCAACCGACCTGCCCACCATTCCTTGGGGAAATTCAGACCAGTTACAAGTTGGCGAAATGGTACTGGCAGTAGGGAATCCTTTTGGCCTAAACCAAACCGTAACCATGGGCATTATCAGTGCAGTGGGACGCGCCAACATGGGCATCGTTGATTATGAGGACTTTATCCAAACTGACGCAGCTATCAACCCAGGCAACTCCGGCGGAGCATTAGTTAATTTGAGAGGGGAACTTATTGGAATAAACACGGCCATTTTCAGTCGCAGTGGAGGATACATGGGAATAGGATTTGCAATTCCCAGCCGAATGGCTAAAGCTGTGATGACCAGCCTAATCGAACATGGTAGGGTCATCCGAGGGTGGCTCGGGGTATCCATTCAAAATGTGAATCCAGCTCTTGCAGAACAATTTGGTTCGCCAGATATTAAAGGAGTTTTGGTCGGAGACGTTATAAAAGATAGCCCTGCTGATAAGGCTGAACTTCAACGAGGTGACATCATTCAACGATATCGTGACAAAACCATCAATGATGCTGCACACCTCCGATCTCTGGTTGCAGAAACTTCACCACGAACCTCAGTTCCACTAATGATTCTCCGAAATGAACAATCGCAAACGATAGTCGTCAATATTGGAACCCTCCCCAAAGATCTCACGGCACGCCATCCTTCTCAAAGAACACAAGAAACACATCCCCTCTCTGCAATCACGGTCACTCCAGTGCCACCCGAGCATACCCAAGGAAAGATTGGTGTCATGGTGCAAGACGTAACCCAAGGAAGTCATCCTCAGAAAGCGGGATTAAAACGAGGCGATATTCTGCTCGAAATTAATAGAAAAAAAGTTTTAGATATCTACCTCTTTGAACAAATAGCGCGCAGCCTTGATCCTCAGAAACCAATTCTTGTGCTATTACGTCGCGGAAACACGACGCTTTTTTTGACCATCAGTCCAGCCTAAGCCCCTAAAACATCTTTCCCGTCATCTATTGTATCCATGCTGTCTACTCCTCATTTCTCATGATGAGTTTTTTTTCGACAAAACGATGTAGAACATTACAGACTTCACGCAAAAAACATAACGCCTCTTGACCTTTAAAAAATGAGACTTATTGTTTAATCATCGATCGTGCATGACGATACTTCGAAAAAAGCACAATCACTTCAGAGCACAACGTAAGACTCTGAGTAAACAGGAGGAATGTCATGATTTTAACGAGATGGAATACAACCGCTGGCGTTGACCAATTATTACAAACGGTATTCGATGACTCATTCAGTACATGGGATCGGAATGAGTCGTCCCCAACATGGTCACCGCATATAAACGTGCATGAAACCAGTGAGAGTTTCTATGTCGAAGCCGTGATGCCAGGTCTCAACATAACTGAAATTGAGATCACAACACATAAACAGATACTCACGATTAGAGGCGAGCGAAAAACAAAAAACCATGCTAGCAACACCTCTACAATACATCTCCAGAATATCATTCCTGGAACATTCTCTCGCTCTTTACGGCTTCCTGAATACATCAATACAGATTCAGGATCTGCACAATACGAACAAGGAATTCTCAGTCTAACATTTCAGAAAAAAGAAGACGTCAATCCAAAACCAATTGCCATTACACCCAAGAAAAACACAGTCTAAGTCTCACAGACCGTGGCCTGGCAAAGGGAAGGCTCAGACCACGGTCTGTGAATAACAAATACACGTTACACTACAACTCAGAATTGCGCGCTCCAACATCACCCTCATTCACTCCGGATAAAGTGAGTCCCAACACATTCGCTAATATGCCCTTCACATCTTCAAGCACCAAATACAAGGACGGAACAAGTACCAGAGAAATAATGGTTGAGAAGATCACACCGAACCCCAATGTTGCGGCCATGGGAATAAGAAACTGTGCTTGCACACTCTTTTCCATCAACATAGGTAGCAGTCCAACAAAGGTGGTCAGCGAAGTTAACAAGATGGGTCTAAATCTAGCAACCCCAGCTTGATGGACAGCCTCAAATGTTGACCGGCCGGCTGCTCGAGTTCGATTGATAAAGTTGACTAAAACTAAGTTGT
>DCWI01000122.1 GCA_002328825.1 Nitrospiraceae bacterium UBA2166
CACATCTTCTACATCTATAGCTGAGATACGTATATAAACTGGTCCAGTGTGGTCTAATGCAGCATTTACGATTTGCTCTACCTCAATTGTATCTCCAGGAACAAAAACCATTATATTGGGAATAGCTCGCATAATTGCAATATCTTCGATTGTATGATGCGTAGGCCCGGCAGAACCTGCACTTACACCGGCATGAGATACTACAAACTTTACATTTAGGTTGGGATATGCAACATCTGTCCGCACCTGCTCACAAGCCCGCATGGAAATGAAGGCAGCGAATGAGTTTACGATTGGGATCTTGCCTTCAAGAGCTAATCCTGCAGCAATTCCTACCATGTTTTGTTCAGCTATCCCTATTTGTAAATAACGGTCTGGGAATGCTTTCTGAAAATGTTCCGATTGGGTGGAATCCGCCAGATCACCCTCCAGTAAAACCAAGTCTTCGTATTCTCCACCGAGTTTTGCGATATGTTTGCCGTAAGCTTCGCGGATGCTATTGCCCATCAGACCAAATCCTGATATTGTGCATATTGTTCTACTTCTTTCTTAGCCTGGTCAGCATATTCAGCTATGGATCCTCCCCCATGCCATTTGTTGTCATTTTCCATGAATGAAATACCTTTGCCTTTTACAGTATTACTGATAATCATCGAAGGTTTTTCATTGCTGAAAGGGGTTTTCTTGATGGTATCAACAATATCGTTCATATCATGGCCATCAATTTCCTTGACGGACCAGCCAAAAGAGTCCCATTTTTCCTTATACTTCCCTAGTGCAAGGATATCCTCGGTAAATCCACATTGCTGGATTCTATTCTTGTCCACAATACCTATTAAGTTATCGAGATTGTAATGCGCGGCTGACATCGCTGCCTCCCAAATGGAACCTTCCTGTGTCTCTCCATCGCCCATCATTACAAATATTCTGTAATCTTTCTTATCAATTTTCCCTGCTAAAGCTCTTCCAACACCAACAGAGAGGCCATGTCCCAAAGAACCTGCGCTCATTTCTATACCAGGTGTCTTTATATCAATATGGCCCCAGAGTTCGCTTCCGTCCTTCCTGAAAGTTCTCAGCTGGTCCTTAGACAAAAATCCTTTGAGATGTAATATTGTATATAGGCCGAGACTGGAATGACCTTTGCTTAGGATGAAACGATCCCTTTCATCATCATCAGGCTTCCTTGAGTCAATTCTCATTATCTCAAAATACAGTGCTGTCATTACATCAATGCTTGAAAGGGAACCACCGGGATGACCCAAGCCCGAATTAATTAATGTTTCAATAATCAGGTATCTTGCATAGTTAGCAATTCTTTGAAGTTTTTCTATCCTATCCATTATCCGTTCTTTCCATCATTGTTCGATTCAGCTTGTAAGGTTTTGACTGTATACGCGGAAGTTGAACTATCTTCTGTTCTAATAAATATGAAGCATACTCCCAATCATATTCCCTGTTCACGTCAAACCCCTCGGATCCACGAGTGAAAAAGGGTATGATCTCGTTCCCGGAAATAGAATGTTGCTGAAGGACCACTCTGGTCCACGCTATTTCCAAGCTAGCATTCTGAGCGTAAATCTCTGTCAGCGTTTGGTACTGACTATTATGCCAAGGGACACCATTATTCTCACCTTCCAAAACTGGTTTCATTCTGTTTTCCTCAATAAACCACATCTTGGCGGGGTGCTGAGAACACTTTTCCACAGCCCTCAGGGAATCCGCATCCTTATCCTCAAGAAATTCCATCCAGGCACGATTGACTGTTTCTGCTGACCGAAAAGGACTGGTAGGTCTGAGGATGCTGAAACAATCGTAGTTATGTCCCCGAGCAAACAATTCTTTCAGGGTAAAGTCTACCCACTCTATGTCCGGTGAACCATCCCCAGCCAGCTCAGATGGTCGAAGACCCGGAACCTCAGCGCCGTAGTACTCACCGATGCGGCCATATTCTACCGAATCCGTAGAAAGCACCACGGATTTGAACACTCCACTCTGCAAAGCCGAAGCAATCGAATAGGCCATGAGAGGATGCATTCCAAGATGACGGATGTTCTTATGTTTGATTCTCTTCGATCCTGAGCGAGCCGGGATGAGAGCAACTATGGACGGTTTCATGTCAGCCAAGGAAAGAAACTAACTTCAGTCTATCGGAGAGTTAATATTGATATACACGTCCTTCAGATTTGAGTAAATATCGAGAGCTTCTGTCCCCGGCTCCCGGGTGCCATTGCCCGATTGTTTCAGACCACCAAACGGCATATGGGGTTCACTGCCGTAGGTACCGGCATTGACAACCACAGCTCCAGCCTGAACATGCTGAATAAAATGATTTGCTCGATCAAAATCCTTAGTATGAATACAGGCCGTCAGACCGTAGGGCGAATCGTTGGCCATTTTCAGAGCCTGTGTATAACCTTTTGCTTTGTATAGGCAGGCTATGGGACCAAAGAGTTCGCATCTCGATATTTCATCTTTTGGTTTCACATTATCAATCAGTGTGGGTGCCATGTAGAATCCACTGTTGTAACTTTTTCCTGAAAACCTTTTACCGCCTATAAGAACTCGTGCCCCATTGCTTTCCACCTTTGTTACAGCTTGAAGCATATTTTTCAACTGCTTTTCATTTATGACCGGACCTAAGTCATCTTTGTCACTTGTTCCAACGTTTAATGCCTTCGTTTTCTCAACCAGCATTTCAACAAACTGATCATAAATAGATGCAAATACAATGATGCGACTGCCGGAAGCACATCTCTGACCGGCATTGCTGAACGCTGAAAGCAATACCCATTTAGCAGCATTTTCCAAGTTGGCATCATCGCAGACAACCAGAGGGTTCTTTCCACCTAACTCGAGAGAAACCTTCGCCAGTCTTTCACCAGCTTTCCCTTGAATGAAGCGGCCCACTTCTGTTGAGCCCGTAAAGCTAATGACACCTACATCTGAATGCTCAACGAGAGAAACACCGGCCTCTTCTCCATATCCCTGGACGATGTTCAAAACACCGGAAGGCAATCCCGCTTCATGAGCTATTTGTCCAAAGATCCAAGCTGTTGCCGGAGTGTCCTCCGCAGCTTTTAGGACCGAAGAGTTCCCACAGATGAGGGCCGGGAAAACTTTCCACGCTACATTGGCGATTGGTGTGTTGGCAGCAATAATGAGACCAGCTACGCCCACAGGTTGACGAATGGTTGATGCGCATTTGTTTGGCACGCCACTGGTGGTGGTTCGACCATAAAGTCTCTGACCTTCACTGGCGTAAAACAGTCCACACTCGATAGCACCTCCCGTTTCACCCAAGGCATCCTTCATTGATTTTCCGGTTTCCTTGTGCACAATCTCTGCTATATCGCCCTTACGCTCCATCATACGCATGACGACGTCATGGAGAATGAGGCCTCTTCTTACGGGTGGAACAGCGGCCCAGTCAGGCTGTGAATTCTTTGCAAAATCCACCGCTAAATCCATATCAGCTTTTTGAGAGCGAACCACTGAAAAAAGGGCTGAACCATCGGCAGGATTGACCTTAGTAAATGACCTACCATCAAGAGCCTCACACTCTTTTCCATCAACCCAGTTTGGAATAAGTTGTGGGGTTTTCATAC
>DCWI01000115.1 GCA_002328825.1 Nitrospiraceae bacterium UBA2166
TGTTCAGGTGCAGTTCGGCTCTTGCTTCTAAATTGCTATGACCAAGCCACACACACCACCGCTTACAATCCCTTTGCATAGGACATGAGACATTTCAGCACATTACTTTTCACTAGCTTCCTTCTGCTCTTTATGCAATCTTCATGGGGTGAGATACCTCGATCTACGCACTCAATAACCACATCTTTCACTGCCGAAGCCTCTGCTGATGGCAACATGTTTGACGTAACAACATTTGCCAATCCCATCACCATTACTAACATCCATATCAATGCAAGCAATAGTCTTCAGCCTGTCGCCTGTGCCGTTTACAGAAAAACAGGAACATTCAAAACATTCGAGACTGAGGAAACTGCATGGACTCTAGTTTCACAAACCACCATCACGCCACAGGGATTAAACATACCAACGCCTGTCGATGTCACAGACTTTGTTATCCCAGCCCACACAACCACAGGCATGTACGTTACCATAACGAATACTGGGCCCGGAGAACCACAAATGCATTACGTGGTAGGAATTCGTGAGTTTACCAACGATGACCTACTGCTAAGTCCAGGAGTTGGAATTGGAGGGATGTTCGGATACTTAATCGAAAATAGAACGTGGAGCGGAACCATCGAATACACTCTAGGCAGTGCTCAATAAAACGCAGACTTTCTACAACTCTTCCGATTATTGCCTATGGTGTAATTGACAAAGTTGTTACGGCATGCCCATTAAACAAAGGAATCAGCAACTCATTACGTACTCGATCAACGCTAATATCTGCAGGAGTTGTGAGGCCACTCACGATTTCTTTCACTGAACGATCCTGCTCAATTCGAAATATTGACCCTCCTGTAAAACTAGAGATGTATAGATTGCCTGCAGAGTCATAGTCAAAGCCATCTAGATCCTTCCATGATTCGTGCGATACAAATAACTGAATTTTTCCACTCTCACTAACTTCTAAAATCCGCCCTTCGCCCCATGTATTGACCAACAGCATATTTGTCTTCGGATGAATCATTAACCCGTTAGGGTAAGCCAACATGGAATCTCTGGAATATACGGTTACCTTATGCTTATTTGCCGTCTCAATCTTGAAAATAGCTGGAGGAGCATTTGCATCCACAAATATCGCCGTATCAGACACATAGAGATTGCCGTGGACATCAGCAACCAGATCGTTTAAAAACTTTGCGCGAGCCAAAACTAAATTGACAATATGAACAAGTTTTCCCGTTCCCTTGTCAAACCCACGGACGCGATCAATATCGGTGACGTACAATATATTCCCAACGATGGCAAGCCCTTTAGGAGCATTGAGTTCAACACCATAGGCCCCTCCCGTGATAAATTTTCGTGCTGCAAGGGATCCATCACGATGAAGTTTGGTAATAAACCCGTTATTATCTCGATTAGCCGGCGAACCATTAATGTTCGAAATATAGTATTCTCCACTTTCGGGATCAACGATGAAGCTTTCCGGCGTCTCTAAATCTGCCACTTCAAACCCAAACGATGGGGATACTACAAAGAACACCCCTATTGCCAAAACCAAAAATTTCATATTCAACCTCCGTAAATACTTGCCCATGACGGGAAGAGTAGGTAGAATTTTCCTCGTCAGATGAAAGGTGACCCCAATACGAAATTGCAACAGGACAGAGTACCTCTATGGTTCACATCAAAGGCTTAGCTGAATCACAACATTATCGAGCTGTCATTCACTATGGAGACTCCTACGCCCCAATCTCTGAAGCCGATATTAATGCGCTTGAACAATGCCTCGAACTCTCCACTGATGATTTTCTCAATGAGGTACCGAAAAAAGTCACGAGCAATAGCTACCTCCAAGATCGCATCCAGGAATCTATTGCTACCACCAACGACCATACCACTCTCGCAAACACCCTGAAAGCATCGATACGAACCCTCTTGCTACCCTCACGCTAAACGCCACATATTCTACCTCTTGCTCAGTACCCCAGTTCAAGCAATCTATTCTCATCATTACGCCAAGCTTCCTCCACCTTTACCAGCAAAGAGAGAAAAATCTTCTTCCCAAAAAGTTGTTCCATCTCTTGGCGAGCCTCTGATCCAACGACCTTTAGCATTGAACCCTTCCTACCAATAACAATTGCCTTTTGGTTTTGGCGTTCCACCAGAATCACCGCTTCAATAGTAAGCAGCTCATTCTCTTCATGAAATTCTTCGATAGTGACAGCAACTGAATACGGAAGTTCTTCATATGTCTTAGTCAATAGTTTCTCGCGTATCAGTTCTGCTGCTAAAAACCTCGGTGACTGATTAATTGACTCTGACTGACCATATCGCGCTTGTCCTGGCGGAAGAACCTCAGAAGCGACATCCATAAGACGATCAATATTGTCCCCATTTTTTGCTGAAATCGGAATAACATCAGCCCACGAAAAAAGCTTTCTGCATTCATCGATCAGCGGTAATAACTTCACCTTTTTCACGAGATCTATTTTATTTATGAGAAGGATCACCGGAAGGGAATGTCCTTTGAGAAGATCAATAATAAAACAATCTTGCCTCCCTACATGCATTCGAGCTTCTATCATGAAAAAAACACAATCAACCTCGTCCAAAGCATGTTTTGCAACACGAACAATACGGCGATTAAGTTGGAAACGAGGATGATGGATGCCTGGAGTATCAACGAGCACAATTTCCGCCTGCGGGCGGTGAATCACCCCAAGAATCTTGTTGCGCGTTGTCTGCGGCTTGTCTGAAACAATTGCAGTTTTTTGGCCAATAAGAAAATTTAGGAGCGTCGACTTTCCAACATTGGGCGCCCCAATAATGGCTACTGAACCGGACTTGAAACTCCCATCACAATTCATTTCGCAAGTTCTGAGGAAAAACTACGGATCAACAAACCGAAAAACTTTCTCGTCCTCACGAACCATTCCTAACGAGGTTCTGGCCAACCCTTCAACACGTGTTGGATCGTTCTTGGCCTTGTCAATTTCACTTTCAAGAACCTCATTCCACAAGTTTATTTTTCCGATGTCCTTGCCCAAGTCCTGATGTTCTTTGAACTTGTTGTAGTGGCGAATAACGCCAGTATCGCCAAGAAGTGCCCACGCGCCATACATCACACCAAGTCCGACGATCCCGGCAAGCAGAACACGTCGTTCCCTACGGCGTCTCTCAATTTCCTCCCATGGCACATTTACTCTCACAAACAGTTTTTCCTCTCCCCTAGGACAGGTTTAAAATTTCTATTACGTCTCTTCCTCGATAGTGCCCATCAGCACCCAACGCCTCTTCGACACGAAGAAGCTGATTATACTTAGCCATTCGATCTGAGCGCGAACATGACCCTGTTTTAATAAAAGGAGCATCTGTCCGCACAGCAAGATCAGCAATTGTAGTATCCTCCGTTTCACCAGATCGATGCGACATAATCGTACTATATCCAGCTTCTTTCGCGATCGTCATCGCCTCAATTGTTTCTGTCAGCGTCCCAATCTGATTAACCTTAATTAAAATCGCATTTCCAATTCCTGATTCTATCCCTCTCTTAAAAATTGCAGGGTTTGTCACAAAAATATCGTCGCCAACAAGAAGCGTCCGTTTGCCGAGCCGCGTTGTCATTTCACGCCACCCAGCCCAATCAGTCTCCCCTAACCCATCTTCAATAGAAACAATAGGGTAGTTTGCACGAAGGTTTTCGTAGTACGCGATCATGTCGACACTGGTACGATGTGCTCCTCCCTCTCCTTTCATCTCATACTTTCCATTGACATAGAACTCACTGGCTGCCACATCAAGGGCCAAGACAACATCACGCCCAGGTTGGTATCCGACATCAGTGATTGCCTGAATAATCACGCGTATTGCCTCGTCAGTTGACTGAAGATTTGGTGCAAACCCCCCTTCATCCCCCACCGAAGTATTCTGACCATTCTTGCGCAAAATACCCTTGAGGGTATGAAACACTTCGCATCCCATTCGCAACGCATCCCTAAACGTTGATGCCCCAACCGGCATAATCATAAAT
>DCWI01000095.1 GCA_002328825.1 Nitrospiraceae bacterium UBA2166
GCTAGAGAGCCTTGCACACTTGCGAATGAGCGAAGACCTGAGTCTCCCCTCTCGAGTTCTCGGCATATCACGCCATACGCAGTGTAAGAAAGACCGGGACAACCATAGCCTTCCAATGGGGCACCGAGTACACCCATTTCCCCTAGTGCAACACGCCATTCATCGGGAAATACGTCATCGCGACAGGCATCTTCGATCTTTGGAAGAACCTCTTCCTCGACCCAATCTCGAACCATGTCACGCACCATTACCTCCTCTTCAGTGAGTTGCGAGTCGACATCATAGAAATCTAGAGCCTCATACACCATCTCTGTCACCCTCGATTTATCGGCGTATGCCTTGGCTCATCAACCCTCCGAATGCGCTTTCCGCTTCGTGGATTATTTCTTGCCTCGCTTGGCAGCACGGCGAGCCTTTGACCACTCTAGGTACTTCTTCTGCAATTTAGGCGAGGCTATGTAGAGGAGGCCAAGCACTACACCGGGAACTGCTATGATTACAAGCATGGGTGCAAGTGCTGATACGATATTTTCAGAAATTGTGCCTTCTGGTGGGTAGTAGTACACTACTCGGCCATAGGAAGTTACAGCATATCCAGTTTCCCCAGTGTCAGCCCATCCGCCTACAAGTGATTCCCCTCTCATGGCTACATCATCAACGTCTGCATTATCCAACCAAGGATATGCAAGGCCCAACTCATCGTTGCCACCAGTGATATCCCAATCAATCCATCCAAATGGTGCTGTTTGAAGCAATACATGTCCGTCATCCCTTGCATGGACATCGGTGAATTCAGCACCGATATTGACATGCTTGACTACAACAAAGGAATCTGAGGGCCGATTTGAATTGATTTCGACAACACCAACAGATTGGCCCTGCCCTGCCGCATAACAACGCTCTCTTGCGGGATGGGGGCAGATGACACCAGCCCACCTCACCCCTTCACTACCTACTAGCCAGTGAATCTCATGTTGTTGGTCGATAATGGCTATCCCATCGGATTCTGTGGTCATCACACATATCGAGTGCATTTGGTGATGGCAACTCAAATCGAGAACATCAGATGATTTACTGCCATTCAAAGGAATATACTCTGCGATTCCGTTTCCATCCTCACGAAATCGCATGATGAGGCCATCATCACCACCGAGATAAGCCCAATTGCCAGAGGAATCCCAAGTAACGGTGTTCAACTGAGAGCCCATCAAATTAGCAGTAGAACCCGGAACATGTGTGATAGAATGATCCTCTCTAGTATATCGAACCAAAGTGCCATCGTCACCAACTATCAATGCCGTCAAGCCCTGCGGATGCCAATCAACATCATTTAGGTCCTCTCCTTCATCAGAATATAATTCGACTTCAATCGTGGGGTCGGTAGCAGAAATATAGTGTGCAAAACCAACTACGCCGACCAATAGAACATCTTCACCATTGGGTGAAACAGCAAGTGCCTCGATTCCCAAATCAAACTGAGCAACCAAAGAGATTGTAGAAACCTCCACCACCGATTCAGTATCTTGTGCTAACGAGTTTGGCACCAGTAAAAGAGCGATGACGAGTAAGAGGCTCAAGCGCCGCATCAATGAGGGCACCGGCTTCGCTGATTTATCCTTCGCGGCTATAATGTCAGGCGGATTGATGAATAAGGTTGAACTGATGAAGCCTCCCGCGACCTCTCATGGAGACCTTTGAGGTAAAGCGAGGAATGGTAAAACAGGTGAATGCGGATGGTGGATTAACGGCTCTAGCCAACAACTATTTTGAAAATGTGGAATCTACAGAAGATAACTCATTTGAGGGGTCTTTTGGGATTCTAGCTAAGGTTTCTGGGCACTACAATGAAAAGGGCAAATTGGTTGTCGATGTTGAGCAAATGAAAGGTTCTGAACTGTCAGATTTTCTTTCATCAGATGGGGGCCGTGAAAAGGCAATGGAATCACGCCAACGATGGTCTGGTTTCCTTGATGAAGCAACTGGCTACAGTGCAAAACAACGTGGTGACAAGGCGAAAGAGAGTGCAAAAAAGGTCTCCAAGGCAAAATCCGCTATCTCTCAGGCTCGCCACTTCATGGATATGAGTGATGTTGAGGAATCCCTAGCACAACAAGCCGAAGAACTCATCACAGAAATCGAGGAAGCACTAGAAAATGGTGATAACTCACGGGCTGCTAGCCGCGGTGATAAACTAGGCAAGTTATTCTAAGGTGATTTACAATGGAAACTGATGACCTAGCAACACTCTCCTCTGAACAGAGGGAGATGGTCACAACGATGTTTTCTGGTGTTGACGAAGTAATTGGTGTCGACCATCTAGTAAACTGCCTAACAAATTCAACATCTCACGCAGGGGACGGCATTATTCGGGCTTATGTTGGATTCGAGCCTTCAGGAAAGGCACATATTGGTTGGAAGGTGGTTGCACAAACCCTCCAAAGACTACTCGATGCAGATGTGAATGTCCTGATATTTCTTGCAGATTGGCACGCTTGGGTCAACGACAAGTTTGGCGGAGACATGGACAAAATCAGACTTACTGGCACCTACATGGAGGAAGTATTCCGTTCACTTCTAAGTCATCCAGAAGAGGGCGATGGAGCGGGACAACTTCGCTTCCTGTACGCTAGCGACCTGATGGACTCCGGTGACTATTGGGCGCGAGTTTTGAAGTGTTCCAAGAACATGAGTCTAGACCGTGTAAGGCGGACTTTCAGCATCATGGGAAGATCCGAGGATTCGTCAGATGGTGACCTTTCCAAATTCTTCTATCCAGCGATGCAAGCTGCTGACATCTTCGAGATGAACATCGACATCGCTCTTGGCGGAATGGACCAACGAAAGGCGCATATGTACATGCGAAGGGTTGCTGACCGGCACAATTGGGTGAAAGCGACTTGTGTCCATACACCTATTCTCTCTGGCTTGAAATCGTCTGGAGCACGAATGGAATCCTTTGACCACAAAATGAGCAAGACAGACCCAGGGGGAGCACTCCTACTACACGATGATGCTACAATAATGCGTAAGAAGATGCGTAAAGCGTACCTCGACCCACAAGACGAAAACTCGCCCGTGTACGAGTTGATTGAGCACATTGTTTTCCCAGAATCTGGAACCTTGACAATTACTCCCAAACCAGAGTATGGAAACCCATCCACTTGGGATGAACTAGGGGTACTCAAAACAGCTGTAGCAGAAGGAGAAATACACCCATTGGATCTCAAATTCGGAGTTGCCGACGCGCTCACTGAGACTCTAAAATCCCTCAATGCACACTTTGAAGAACATTCTCAATTGCTTGAACAGGTAAATGCCATCACCACTTCTTGAATTCGGGGCGAATGCCCCTATTATCCCCTATTATGAGCACAATATTCGCCATTTTGTTATTGACAAATGAAAATTACATTTAATAAGGTTATTAGACAGTTTGTGGCTCTATGGGGGGGCAGAGTTCTAAAGTGGCCGTCGGGCCCAAACCAAATGGGTTTGGCATGAATGATGTAGGAATCGATGATATCGCGATTCATTTTCCCAAGATTTACTTCGATATGAAGGATTTTGCGGAAATGCGAGGTGCCGATTACGGCAAGTTGAGTCGAGGGCTTGGACTTTCTGCCATGTCTGTTCCTGATATTCACGAAGATACCGCTACAATGGGTGCAAATGCTGTCACCCAACTAATTGATCGAAATGGTCTCGACCCTCGAAACATTGGCCGAATGTATCTCGGAACAGAGTCTGCCTTGGATGGTGCAAAACCAACCGCCACTTACATCCTCGATATGTTGACTCAGCGATACACGCACCAGTTTGGCGAAGACTGCTTCCGCAACTGTGATGTTGTTGACATGACGTTCGCTTGTATTGGAGCAGTCGATGCTCTCCACAATACTCTCGATTGGGTCGCCCGTGGTGGCGATGAAGATGGGCGCGTTGGGGTTGTGGTCTTCTCTGATAACGCAAAGTACGACTTAGAGTCAAGTGGAGAATACACACAGGGTGCTGGAGGTGGTGCAATTCTAGTGCGTCACAATCCTCGTCTGATTTCCATTCCTGACACCTGGGGAATTTCTACCACTCCTGTCCACGATTTCTTCAAGCCACGCCGAGAGGTATCGCTGACCTCGGTCATTACTCATGTTTTGCAACTCGCCAAAGAAACAGGACAGAATCTCAAAGAAGGTTTGGCGGAAAGAATGGTGAAGCACCTTCCCGAATCGACTGTGCGCCGACTCGGAATCTTTGCCCACGGTGAAGAGATGATTCATGTTCACAGAGATGAACCTGTTTTCGATGGTCAATTCTCAAATCGTTGCTACCAAGAAGCAGTCAAGACTGCATTCCTTGATTTCCGTCGAAGAGCAATCAAGAGTGGCCGCTACAACAGTGAAACAGATACAATCCTAACTGAACAGTGGGTTCGTATCATCATGCATTTACCATACGCATTCCAAGCTAAGCGAATGTTCCCAGATGTATTCCGCCATGACAGGCGTAATGAGGCTGTTTGGCAAGAAATTGTTACTGAAATTGGAGACGAGCCTACACGTGAAGAGTTTGAAGACACCCCTGAAGGTGAAATTGAATGGGATAAAGCGCAGGATGTTTACCGCAGAGCAATCTCCAAGACTGAACAATACAAGAAGTTCCATGCCGAAAGAATCGAGAAGGGTCAGCGTGCTTCAAGCCTTATTGGCAATCAGTACACTGGCTCAATCTTCCTTGCTATCATGTCTACATTTGAGTCTGATTACGAAGATAACGCGAATATCGAAAATAATTACTTTGGCCTCTGTGGTTATGGCTCGGGTGCAAAAGCCAAGGTGTTTGAAGGTAAGGTTTCACCAAGTTGGAGAGAGGTTGTCTCTCGCTGGAATTTGTTTGAAAGAATGGCTGGTAGGGTTGCAATCGACCGCGTTACTTACGAAGCGCTCCACAAGGGACTAAGAGAAGACAGTGTCGTCGAGCCAAAGGGTGAATTTGCCCTAGTGGAAATCGCATCAGAAGGTGACTACGAAGGTGCTCGTACTTACCGCTGGGTCGCATGAACCGTTATTTGCCAAAATAGGCGCTCAAACTTCGTAGAGATGCTCTAGATATTCATCTGGACTGAGCAATTCATCTTCATCAAGTCCATCGGGTCTAATATTCATCAGCCAACCATCTCCGTATGGATCCTCATTAACTAATTCTGGGCTATCTTCAACCTCACCATTCAACTCAACGATATGGCAAGCAACAGGAGCATCAATGACATGCCTACCATTTGATGTTCTTAGTGTAGCCAATGTCTCTTCTTCTAGGACTTCGTGACCACTGGCACCCGCATCACGTGCTCCTGTGCCAACCTGCTCTGTATCCCCATCTTCAGCAGCAAACTCATCATACTCATCAACACTAGCTGGTTGAGCGAGAACGACTCGAATCATATCTCCAAGTTCCGCTTGCAGAAAATCACTGATTCCGATTTTGAACAGGTCTCCAGTTTCCTCATCTGATTCTAATTTCATAAACCAAAGATGGTCTTTGGAATATTGTCTATCATCAATAATTTTGAATTCAATGAAATCTTCAGCGTCCGTCATAAAATATACCTCTTGAGCCGCGCCGACATTGGCTTCATATTTAATTATTTGAGTCAACAACCCTATTTTCAAGCCCCCAAAGGCGGCGGGCGACCCGTTATGAACAAGAGGCGTTTGGCCAAACCATAGGTGCGATGCATGGACTTCCGAGAAACTGACGAACAAACCATGATTCGGAAGATGGTAAGGGACTTTGCTGAGTCGATTCTTCCACCCACCATTGAGGAACGAGATAAACATCAAATTCCACCTACTGAAGAATGGAAGCGATTCTGCGATGAGACCGGACTTCAAGGTATTACTATCTCCGAAGATTATGGTGGAATGCCAGTGGATGATGTCAGTGAAGCGATTATTATTGAGGAACTCGCTCGAGTTGACCCTTCATTTTCAGTATTCTATGCAGTCCATGTAGGATTGTGCAGTAAAACAATCACACTACATGGCACTGATGAGCAAAAAGATCAGTATCTGACTCAATTATCCGCTGACAAGGTTGGTGCCTACTCTCTTTCAGAAGCAGGAGCCGGCACAGATGCAGCCGCCCTCTCCTGCAAAGCAGAACTCTCTGATGATGGTAGCCATTACATCCTCAATGGAATGAAGATGTGGGTCACTAACGGCGCCTCGGCTGACATTTATGTCCTCTTCGCAAAAGTAGTCGGTCATCCAGATTACGGCTCCAAGAAACATGGTGGGACAACTGCTTTTATTGTAGAGAAAACATTTGAAGGATTCACAGTGGGAAAGAAAGAGGATAAACTTGGAATCCGTAGTAGCGATACCTGCACCCTAATTCTTGAAAATTGCAAAGTTCCAGCAGAAAATGTTCTAGGGGATGTCGGAAAAGGATTCTCAATAGCAATGAACGCACTTGACAATAGTAGAATAGGAATTGCTGCACAAGCCCTCGGTATTGCACAAGGCGCATACGAAGCTGCCCTGAAGTATTCCCAAGAAAGAGAGACCTTTGGCAAACCATTAGCAGCCCACCAAATGATTACCTCTTATCTCGCAGATATGGCCACAAGGGTCGAGGCCTCAAGATTGCTCGTCTATCGTGCCGCAAAAGCCAAACAACTGCACTACGAAGAGGGTGCACCCCGTCACACCAACGAAGCGAGCATGGCCAAGTTGTTCGCTGGAGACACTGCCATGTGGGTGGCTGAGCGAGCTGTACAGATTCACGGTGGATACGGATATGTAACAGAGTTCCCTGTTGAAAGATTCTTCAGAGATGCCAAAATCACCCAAATTTACGAAGGTACACAGGAAGTACAACGTTTGGTCATTGCACGAAATCTCAAACTTTGAATTTCAAGGCCAATAGAAGCGAGGCCATTCTGTCGGCTCGCCGTCTTGCCATTCCAATTGCTTGAGGCGTGCTTCCACCTCTGCAAGAGTTGGCAAGTCTTCCTCAATCTGTATTCTATGTAGCCATTCCTTCAGTCGGCCAAGTTTGATTCCCTTGCTTAGTCCAGTCATCTCAGCAATCCAGTGCCCATCTGCCAACGGTGCATCTCCTGCTACATTTGCTGGCAAAGAAGCAAGCAACGTAATTACTTCCTCAACCTCGCTAGTTGCAAGTGCTGATTCACAGGCGAGTTGTTGATTCAATCTGCTTCCAAGTACCGCCCTGTATAGTCGCAACTCTGAAACAGAGGTAGCATTGGGTAGATGGGATAGACATCTGTTCAACTCCTGAACTCCGGTAATGACTACTTTCGGCATCGTCAAACGCTTCATCAACCCACTAGCATCATCGGCCCTAAACATCATAGCAAGGCGAGCCTCAACGACCTCATCGCTGGAAATATCTGCAAGCCTCGCTTGACCTGTCAAGTCATACTCGTGCCCACCAAAAATTGTCGACAACACGCCATCTTCAGACATTTTTTCAAGCACTTGAGCGGCGTTCTGACCTGCTAGAATTCGCCTGAATTCCTGCCAAATACGCTCAATACTGACATTTTTCAACATATATTGACAATCGCGAAGAGCTGATGCCAAATCATCTTCGGGGCTCCAAAGTCCTGCATCTCCTTGGTCCATTAATCTGTATGCGCGCATCACTCTCAAACCATCTTCAGACAATCTAGTGGAGGCATTTCCTACAGCACGGAGGACACCATTTTGCAAATCTTGGTATCCATTAAATGGGTCATACAAAAGCTGTCTTGCCAAGTCAACAGCCATAGCGTTGATTGTCAAATCACGACGCTCAAGGTCTTCTAATAACGAATCACCGAAAATCACAGATTCCGGTCTGCGACCATCGAGATATTCTTGATCACACCTCAAGGTGGTTATTTCATACAAATCGCCATCAGGCCTTACTCTTACTATCACAGTACCATATTTAGCACCAACATCAATCGAATTAGAGGAGCCAAAGAGGTCCATCACTTGCTCGGGTCTGAGATTGGTAGTCAAATCGTAGTCGTGTGGCACAACTTCGCTGAGCCCCTGCCTAACACTACCTCCAACAACCCAAACACCTCCGCCACTTTCTGAGATAATGGAAACCACCTGCAACAGGTCATCTGGGAGTGATTCTATCCAACTCTGCATTGATGATGGAAAGGCTACGCCCTCCATGTCTGCAGGTGCTCCTTTCGGCAGCGCGGCTACTCTCGCGTAATGCTCCACAAGGGGGCGGGGGGCGGCAATCGCTTTCAAGGGCGACGGCGAGGGAGGGTCATGGAGGTGGAACTCGTACCCATCGAGTGGTTGAAGGCACACGAGGAAATCCGCCCAAAAAAGGTCGAAGAACTAGCAAAGGTGACGAAAAAATGGGGTTGCTACACCAAACCCCTCCTCGTTGACAGGCAGACTGGCACAATCCTAGACGGGCATCACCGACATCAAGTTGGATTTATTCTGAACCTGCTTAGACTTCCTGCTATATTGTTCGATTACTTGGAAGATGACTCTATCACAGTAGAGGCTTGGCCGAATTGTGGATTAGAATCTTTGAGCAAACAAGAGGTTATTGACATGGCAGCATCTGACGAACTCTATCCACCAAAAACCAGCCGTCATACAACTGAATGGAATACTCCGCCAATACACATCTCTCTTGAGACCCTTGCCAATGCTGAGGATTAATTATCAGGTAGCGATTGAATAGGGGGATTTGATATGACGGACGACAGTAGCCCCGTCGTATCTATTGAGACTCAAAAAAATTCTCATACTCAGGCAGAGGAAATTTCGAATGCCGTCACCTCTGGTATTGGAATCCTTTTAGCCATCATTGGCTTGTATTTTCTAGTTACTAGAAGCATCGCAACGGGTGATAATTGGAAGATTGTGACTTGCACCATATATGGCCTCAGTCTAGTGATTGCCTACATCTTTTCGACACTATATCACGGGCTAACAAATAAACATGGGAAATCGATAATGCGGCTTGTCGATCAGATTGGAATTTACATTTTGATTGCTGGCTCTTACACACCATTTGTGCTGATAATCGTCGGCGGTAATTGGGGTTGGTTCATGTTTGCCTTCGTGTGGATTTTTGCCTCGGTTGGAATCACTATTAGACTCGCAAAAAATAAGGTATCAAAATTTGTAACTACTGCTCCATATTTAGCAATGGGTTGGGCTGCACTATTGATGATTAAACCGCTGATTGAATACTCAATAAATTACGGTTGGGTATGTCTGATACTAGTAGTTGCAGGTGGTGTATCCTATTCTATTGGAACATTTTTCTATTCACAGAGTGGAATGTCTCACAATCATGCTGTCTGGCACCTATTTGTCTTGACTGGTAGCATCACCCATTATTTCGCGGTGCTACTGTATGTGATTCCGCATCCTGTATAAATCACAGGTTTGGGGCGCACTAGCGATGCAACTGGCATCACAACGAATAGTTATGGAACCAAGTCTTCATGGCTGCCGAATCCAAAATCGTCGCCAAGATCATCTGGTGCACCAGGATGTTGCATTTCAGTCTCTAACAATGCGAAGAGAGTGGGCCACAATGGTGAGAGCCAATCAGAAGCATTCAACAACATTTCGAAGAGGGGGTTATCCTCAACCTCACCCTCGAACCCAATAAATTGGAAGCACTCGTCCTCATCATCCTCCCAAACATCATCATCTCCAGTTAGCAAGACCGGAGGTAAATCGGCGGGTAAAAGGCGTAGTTGCTCTACAAACTCATGCAAATGCTCAATCTGTTCTGCATCAAAAACTCCCAATTCAGAGCCAATCTCCAAGGCATTCTCTAGCAGAGAGGCTAGTTGTCGCGAATCTGTCGCCTCATCTTCTGTCTCGGAAATATCCACAGGTCCGAAAAGAACTCCACCAAGATCGGTGTCGAACCAATCGCCTTGGCGTTCGCGCTTGAGCAAACGTTGGGCCACCTTGCCACCAATCGGAGCTATCACGAAACCGCCATCAGTGATTCTATTTTCCAACCAATTAGGAAGATTTGGTAAAGAACCGGTAACTAATACACGATTCAATGGGTTTGGTAGATTCGGAGGTGCGTGATCAAGTTGTCTCATCTTACGAATATGGAATGTTGCTTTGCAATCAAACTCTTTCAAACGCTCTCTAACGTGTTCGATGACCTGTCTATTTGGATCTACTACTGTTACACCACCTTCTGGGCCAACAATGTGTCCAATGAGGGCTGCTAGATACCCTCCTTTGGCACCAAGTAGCAAAACCTCATCTCCACGTTCCAACTCAAGATGATGTAGTAAGGTGCAAATCATGTGTGGAGCTGATATGGTTTTGATTCCACCCCCATCAGTCTCAGTGAAAACCAATGGGCGATCATAGTAGAAAGGTTCAGAATCGTAATTGGTGAAAGATTCCACAGCGATTGCTGACATTGCCTCACGGATAACTGGAGTCAAGGGTACATCAGCGGCTTGCAAGCGCTCTAACAATCCCGCAATGTCGTTCACAACAGGGCCACAACACTCCCTACACAAAAGGCTAAGGGGTCGCGTGGTTCATATTGTGGAGGTTCTTCGGCCTTTCCATCGGGCTCGTGGTCTAGCGGTTATGACGTCGCCCTTACAAGGCGAATATCGCCAGTTCAAATCTGGCCGGGCCCATAACAAACAACCATATTTTTGCCGTTATACTGTGAAAATTGGATATTATATGCATTTTTCATATTGAGATTCGCGCTACCAAAAAACCCTCTTTTTACGCCATGAAAGGCGATAATAGTGGGATATTGCGCTAACAGGGTGGAGGAAGTGGGGCAATATCTCAAAAAGGGGTCGCTTCGCGGCCAACATCATGGTACAGGACGCCTCTGTGCTCGCAAGCATCCTTGCTCGCCGCCTAAAACTAGCCGGCCTCTTCATCTCAACTGC
>DCWI01000035.1 GCA_002328825.1 Nitrospiraceae bacterium UBA2166
CATTCAAACTGGACCACTCAGATGGGGTAGGTCAGCTCAATTGTCTGTGCTCTAAAAGTGGGGGGGGATAAAGATGAAGACCAAAACGTTGGTTATCTTGATTGCAGGGGTTGCACTGATCCTTGCAGCAGGCACGGGGCCTGTAGCTGGTTTTAGCAGTCATCCTTCTTGGCGGGCTGATTCTGGTAGTGATGCAACCAGCTGTCCGCCTGGCTTGATTCTTTTTTCTAGTTTCCCATCCTTTCTTTGCCAGCCCCCTCTATTACCTACTACTGGCACACCCATCACACCTAACATAATCACTCCAGGTTTGATGCCTCCTGAGATTCCCGTTGAATCTGGAAAAGAAAAAATAGTTGACCTAGACGCTGCTCCATGGGTTTTCCTCTCGCTTTCGGTCATGGCAATCGTAATGCTCGTTGCCGTGGCGATCTCATTCTACTTGTACCGGTGGAGAGGAATCCTTCTTAGAGAGCCGCACTTAACTGTTCCAGAAAAATTCGGTGCTTGGGTCAATGATCTGTCCAAAAGTATTGATGGTTCTACTCGAGAAGTGGCTTCAGAAATTAGGAATATTGGCCATCAGAGCCAAGAAACCAATCAAGGTATAAGAGATCTGTCTGAAACTTTTATGACGATGCAGGGGGCATTAGATGAGCGCGAGGCGGAAATTCAGCGTCTCAAGCGTGGGTATGATGCAGATATTTACCGGAAATTTGTTTCCCGATTCATACGTGTAGATCAATTTGCAAAAGGGTTCCAGCAGGAAGGTAGCATAGATCTGGCGGGCCTTGAGCAAATCAGACGTCTGCTCGACAATGCTCTTGATGCGTGTGGGGTTGAATGTTTTCAACCTCAAATCGGGGATGATTACCGTGAAGCTCGTGGTGTTGCCGAAGAACCGAAGACAGTGAATACAGATCGTCCGGAGGATGTCTTCAAAATTGCTGAGATTTTGGAAAGTGGCTATCAAATCCGCAGCGCCGAGGGCACCGAAGTAATCATTAAGGCTAAAGTGATGATCTACATATTCGAAGCAGAGGAGGCATCATAATGTCAGCATTCATTGGTATCGATTTGGGAACAACATTCTCATCAGTCGCGACAATTGACGAAACTGGCAGGCCACAAATTATCCCCAACGACAAGGGTGAAAACCTCACGCCTTCCTGTGTTGTAGAAGAAAAAGGCGACAAAGGAACAATGAGGATTGGCGAATTTGCGAGACGACAGTGGTGCAATGCTCCAGAAACAGCTGCCGCACGCTTTAAGCGTGATATGGGAACATCAAAAAAGCACACGATCAATGGCAAGGAGTACACGCCCACTCAATTAAGTGCATTTGTGCTGAAGAAACTTGTTCAAGACGCTGAGAAGGAACTCGGTTCAATCGGAGAAGCAGTCGTCACAGTTCCGGCCAATTTTGCTAATGAGGCCCGTGAGGCGACGATGGCAGCCGCAAAAGAGGCGGGCCTTAATGTTAGCTACATAATCAATGAGCCTACGGCCGCAGCTTTGTACTACGCCTTCAAGAGCGGTGAAGAGCTCGGGGGTGTTTACGCAGTTTACGATTTGGGCGGTGGAACTTTTGATGTCTCCATCATTGAGATTAATGGGCATGACGTGGACGTTCTAGCAAGCCAAGGCGTCGTAAAACTTGGGGGCCTAGATTTCGACGAGATTGTCCACAAACTTGTTCGGGAAAAATACAAGGATCAGACAGGCAATGAGTTGGAAAAAGGTGATTTTACTCTCAACGATGCTGAGGAAGAAAAGAGGCACCTTTCAGAACAGAAGAAAGTGTCTGTCGAATGTGCCCGTGAAATTGTCGATATAAAACGTGCGGAGTTCGAGGAAGCGATTTCCTCACTCGTCACTCAAACAAAGATGGCCTGTGAGGGGGCCGTTAAGGAAGCGGGCATTGATTTTTCTGATATCAAAGGCGTTTTTCTGGCCGGGGGGAGCACACGGATCCCACTCGTAACGGAGACTGTGAAAAACGTATTTAAGCAAGAGCCAATAAAAACCGTCAACGTCGATGAGGTCGTATCTCTCGGTGCAGTTATCTACGCAGCATACAAGGGGGATAGGACAAAGCTTAGTCCTGTTCAGAAACAGGCAATAGATAAAATCGAAGTAACTGAACAAACCAGTATGTACTACGGAACAATTGCCCTGGGGGAGGATTTGGAGCGCAGTAAGATGAAGGAAATGAATTCAATAATCATCCAGAAGGGTGAGAAGATTCCATGCTCGAAAACTGAGCCGTATTACACAGTTGGGGACGGGCAGGAAGGTGTCCACTGCAGGGTTACGGAAGCCAGAGGCGCTGAGACAGACGTCCGGTTTGCAAAGATTATCTGGGAAGGTGAATTAAAACTCCCCCCTGATCGTCCCGCAGGTCAGGAGATTAAAATTACGTTCGGCTTCGACGTCAATCAGATGATGCACTGCTCGTTTGTCGACGTTGCCACCAAGCGTAAAACTGACATCGATATTTCTATGACATCTTCCAAGGATCATGCTGACAAGATCGATCCGTTCCTAGTCGAGTAGAATCGTGAAATGGATTTTTATATTAATACTTGTCTGGTGGGCGATTAGTTCGCTTTTCAAGACCCAATCCCGACACGATGCGGCCTCTGTACAACGTTCAAAAGCTTCAGCAGCGGCAAAGAAAGGATGGGAAACTAGAAAAAAGAATCAAGCCAGGCGGGCAGCCCTTGAGCCTATAAAGGGAAGAACCGTAGATGGTGACGATGACAATGGTCCGATCAAGGCTATGTTGTTGTTGGTGGTGGCAATGGCAGATGGGGACTTGGACGATAGAGAGGGGAAGCTTTTACAAAAATGGGTCACCAAAGAGATAGACCAGTTTTCTGGTGATAAGCGGGAAAAAAAGAAAAACTTATACAATGAGTCTATGACCCGAGCTTATGAGGCTGCACAAAGTGGAGATCTCATCCTCGAACATTTAACAGAGGAACTAAACGAAACAGCTGAAAAATCAACTCGGTATGAAATTATTGAACTCTGCTTTGATATGATGGCTGCAGATGGCGTCGTTGAGGCAGCAGAGTTACAAGTTATCCGTAAAATAGCACGGGCCCTCAATCTGGATTTTGATGAAATTAAAAAAATACAAGACCATAAAATTAGCGGCGACACCCTACTGTCTCACCGGGCTTCAATCGAAGAACTGCTGGAAATTGATCCGGACTGGGATACAGCGCGTAAGAAGAGGCATCTAAGCGATGAGTATAATATATGGAACAACCGTTTAAATACTCTGCCTGAGGGCGGTGAACGTGAAAATGCTCAACAAATGCTGAATTTAATTTCTGAAGCACGAGCTCAATATGACAGAGCCTAAACGAAGCCAGCTTCCAAGAAGCCTACGACCCAAAAGACTCCAAGAAGAAGAACAAAGGGCTCATAAAAAATCTGGCGAAAGTTACCGTAATGACCGCTAATAGGTGCGTAGGCGCGGCAAGGGAGTTGGCGGAAAACATTCGTTATTCAGGTGATACCTTGCGCCATTATGCGGAGGAGGCTCCGTCAATCTCTGGGCGCGTTTTGGGTTCGGTCTACCAAAATGAACTTCGTGTTTCTTCAGAGGTTACACCAGGACTCGCAGGTCGCTTGAAGAGCGTGTGTTATCAACTGCATCTCCCTGCAGATTCAGTAAAGGCTTTTATTCATGCTTCGCCTGACATTAAAGCTGAGTGTTACTCAGGAGGAACGCAAAACTGCATTTTACGTTTTTCATCAGCACTAATTGATTTGTTGGATGATGATGAATTCATGTTCGTCGTGGGACATGAGATCGGACACTTTCTCCTCGGGCATGGATTAGCTCGTATCGAGAACTCAGCTGACAGCATTGAGTATCTCATTCAACAGAGAGCCCAAGAGATATCATCCGACCGCGTAGGCTTGATTGGCTGCCGGTCTCTTGATGTTGCTATACGTGCCATGATGAAAACCGTTTCGGGGTTAACGGATGAGCATCTTAGATTTGATGTTAATGCCTTTCTCCGGCAGTTGGACGAGACCCCACATACGGGTGGGCATCACGCGTCCACACATCCTACTTTTTTTGTTCGTTGCAGGGCATTACTCTGGTTTTCCCTCAATGACGCATTCAATCGCGGAGGGGAAGATTTTTGCTGTGAAGAACTTTCGAGGTTAGATCAGCGCATCCGGAATGATCTGGATAAGTACGTCGATGGCCCGGCTCGAGAAATTATTGCTGAAGCCGAGAAAAACCTGCTGTTGTGGGTTGTAGCGGACCACACCGTTCAAGATGGCGTACTGGATAGGAAAGAGCAGAAGGCAATCGCTAAGCTTGTTGGTGATGAAACCCTTGAACGTTTCAAGAAATTTTTGTCCGATATACCTGTTGATGAAGCCCAAGATGAAGTCTATCAGAGAATGAAAATGGCGCGAGAGGACTTGGAACGTATGATCCCAACAAGCTTTGAAGTGACGTTTCGAGAAATTGAAGAAAGAGTGTCATCGGCCTTGGGTCAATGAGGTGTGACAACAAGCGACTAGAGGAGAATCTTTGATGCAATCTCTTATTAGTCTCCTCATGGTGCCATTGTTTTTGGGGCTGACATAGATAGGCTCGAAGTATTCATATTTTGACCTATTGCAGCAGCACCTTCAACAGATTGGATGTCGGGCGGCAATTGAAACGCTATTCACATTCCCTGAGATAGAAATGAAAGTGCTGTTTTCAACCGACGATCCCCAACGCGGATGTCGTGAGTTCCTGGACCTACGACCCCCTAGCCGTTTTCAGCCACCCCCACCCCCCTTCACACGAAGCACCACCCTATACCCCGGTCTTCATGCGGTTTTGCTCTCTCGCCGAGAACAAAACACAGACGTGAACAAACCAAAAATATAT
>DCWI01000033.1:0-1466 GCA_002328825.1 Nitrospiraceae bacterium UBA2166
TGCATAAGCAATTATCAGGGCAAGCTGCGTATCCAGCAGCCCAATTCTTTGAAACATAATGTAAACAGGCAACACGACCACGACGGGAGGCAAAATTCTCTGGGAAATTATCCAGAACAAAATATCTGAATTTCCCACCCTCCCGTTGATCCAATGGGCAGCGCTCCAACCGACCACTACCAAGGCCAAAATAATTGAGGCGGTTTTCCCATGTTTCTCAAAATCGGGGGAGAAATTACCACTGAAATACAAGACGATTGCAGTCACCAGAAAAATGCCTACTACTACGGACATTTGACCATTTCCAAACCGCTCTTTAACAGCCGCCCGCCACAAGAAGAAGAAGATAGCCAAACCAACTGCAATTCCCAGCCACCAGTCAACGCCCCACCGGCCGATGGCTACGCACGCAGCAGCAAGAGTCAGAGCAAACAACATAATGGATCCAAACTTCGGCCTATATTGAATGCGCACCAATGCATACGCTGCCAAAGAGCCCACCATGACACAAAATATCGTAGAAAAAAACGCTATAACTATTGAATTAAAGTATGCCGAAGCAACATCTGCCATATCATCCACAATGATGTTTCTCCAAGCATGCAGCGACGGCGTGAAATCCACCCAAGGGATATAAACCGGACCGAAATTCACATCATCCATCGACTTAAATGCAGTGATGCAAAGCCAATAGATCGGAAACAAAACCACAAGAGACCAAAATAAAAGAAGAAAATACGAGATGATTTTCCCCAATGGCGACATTCCACCAATCGATGACTGCTCAAACCATCGGGTTTGGCGATGCGGTAAATTAAATTTGGTGCCAGTACCAGTACCCACGCTTATTGCCTTCTAGAATATCTTCGAATTACCAAATTAAAAAAGGACACACATATAACCACGGAAACAAACAACAAGGTATATGCCACAGCAGAGGAACCCGCAAAATCTAGCGTCCGCCACTGCGTCCACGAGTGCATCGTTAGTGTCTCAGTCGCAATACCTGGACCACCATTGGTCAAAATATTCGGAATATCGACCAACTTAAAGCCTTCAATCCAACGAATCAACAGAATCGTGCCCGCGACTGGGGCAATCTGCGGCAACGTAATATCCCTAAATATTAACCATTTCCCTGCCCCATCTACCTCAGCTGCTTCGGTCAAGTCACGAGACACCGTTTCGAGTGCGGCCAACATCACCACAAAGATAAAAGGAATCCACATCCAAGCATCTGAAATCATGACCATCGAGCGTGCAGGCCACGCGAGTGACCCCCAGGCAAATTCTCCAAGGCCCATCCACTCCCAAAGCGGCGCCACAGGACCTTTGTTCATATCAGCCAACATTCGCCATTGATAAGCAATACCAACAGGGGTAATTGTTATTGGGATAAAAAAGAGTGTGCTAAAAAACGCGCGCCCCCTTATGGGCTGGGTACAAACATACGCCAAACCAAGGCC
>DCWI01000033.1:1858-4026 GCA_002328825.1 Nitrospiraceae bacterium UBA2166
CCGCTCAGTAATGTGGTGGCAAAAAGAATTGTAAAAGCAAGTGCCGCAGCAGTCGTAACAATCCGACCAATAAATCCTACAACCTTAAATTCCTGTCGAACGTAACGGTAAAGCCACCAGAGTAACAACGCCGCGACAACAATGATCGCTGTCCACCCTAGCAGACTGATGCCGCCTTCCATGGTTCCAAGCAGATGGGACTGCTCAGAACCCGTAAACAATTTCTTAAAGTTCTTAAGTCCAACCCATCGAATTTGATAGCCACCCACTCGCGGACGAATGCGCGTGAATGAAATCAGCAACGACGCAACAAGCGGAAAAATAGAAAAAACAAGAATGAGAAACACTGCGGGGGAAATAAATAGCGTGCGTGACTGGCGATCTACCCACTCACTCCACGCGCTGTCCCTTTTAGAGGCAGAAAAAAGAGAACCGGCCGGAACTTCTGGCCCCGGCCGGTCCTTATTCGGTGCTATCTCCGATGTATTCACACTATGAAAATATCACCAAAGTCACACATCCATCAGTTCATCGCTGCAGACAGACCCAACATACCACGATAGAGTTTAATCTGACGATCACGTCCAAAATCATCTGTGACTTCATTCCAACCCTCTTCAACGTTTGACATCATCTGATCAGCAGAAATCTCGCCTGCCAAATAACGGGCAAGTTCTCTGTCGAGAATGACACTGGTGTATTGCGCTGCTCCCGGGATCTTAAGATCGGAGGAGAAGTTCGGGTTGTTCAGGCTTTCTTTCAAGCCATTCAAGTATGCTGCTGCTGAAGCTCGGGTGAAGCCCGCGTCCAACCAATTATCGAGATTCTCAAACTGAGAAGTCCGATAGGGATTGAAGCCAGTCCAGCCTTGCGTTACATCATAATTTGACTGTTCCGGAGCATTCATATACGAGAAAAATTGGTATGCCGCTTCAAGAACTTTCGGGTCGGCATTCTTATTGATATACGCTGACCAACCACCGAAGGCGCCAAAAGGCGAGTGATTGATACCGTCTTCCGCGTGCGGGCAAAGAGTCGGGTTACAGTCATCCAGTGTATTGGTATCACGATTCCAGACCTTCGTAGAACCTGGCATCTGGGAAGCACCCCAAAGATTTCTGACCACATCGCTTTCAAGTGCGAGTGGTGAGGTGTCGCCCCATTCGATCAACATGCCGCAACGCCCAGCCAAATACATTGACCGAATGTCAGCAATGTCCATGTTCAGCTCATCCGGCGGACCATAGTCGCCCATCTTCTTGTAGACGCGAAGCGCCTCAGCCATACCTGGATTATTGATTCCCGGATTTCCAGTTTCAGTATCTAGCCAAAGGCCCTGAGAGGTACCCATTGTCTGCAGATACGGAGCTGCCACCGACATAATCACGAAGTAGTTCTGAGCAGATCTTTTCTTGAACTGGCAAGATGCATAATCCGGCTCACCATCGCCATTCATGTCTTTGCCGTTGATAGCTTCTGCAACTGCGAACCATTCGTCCCACGACCTTGGGGGTTCCTGACTGAAACGATTTAACACGTCCGTACGATAGTAGAACATGTGAAAGTCACCATCGAGCGTCAGTGTGTAGGTATCCCCATTTACTTTCTGGTTGAACTCCCTAAAGTAAGTCGTGATGTCTTCGGGCTTTAAATTAGTGTCAGCTTGGACGAACTCTTCCAAATTTGCGACCAAACCCATATCCACCAACTCAGGCACCCATGCAGAAGAAGTCACAGCGGCGTCGATAGAGTTCGTTCCCTGGGACCAGTCTGTCAAAATCTTATTAAACAGTTCTGAATAGGGAAGCTCCTCAACAACCACGTTCAAGCCGGTAAGTTCTTTAAACTGCTTACCGCGCGCGTCAACTGCGCCAGAGATAACCGGTCCAGGTCTTGATAGAACCGTAACCGTTATGCCGGAAAAATCCATGTCGGCATAGTCCTTAGCGCTTACCTGCCCACCAATAAGTGCGGCCATGGGCAAGATTGCACCCAATACAAACTTAGACAATCTTTTCATCCGTATAACCCTCCTTTTAGATGAATTTAGTGATAGTACATCTACAGAAACACGGACAGCGTTATTAACAATTTACCAAGGTACGTGAATTCTGATGCCCTGAGTATATTCAAAAAAAAACGTTACGTTCAACGTCAATTACTAAAAA
>DCWI01000062.1:0-3249 GCA_002328825.1 Nitrospiraceae bacterium UBA2166
CACCAAACGTGACCACCGCTCGGAAGCAGCCGGGAGGTGGTCACGCCTTACTCCCCTCCCATCAATTCTCAAATACCACTCCCAATATTACAGTTACACTGAAGGACTACACCTGCTTATCGATAGAGTTCTTTGATAATGTCCCACCCTGTGACAAGCCCGATCAACCGATTTGCTGCATCAACCACAGGGACACTTCGGATACGCCGTTTCGGGTTGATTAACAACGCCGCACATTCTAGAGAAGAATTTTCCGCAACCACGGTGGGATGGTTTGCATCCATAACAGTCGAAACCGCCGCTGTCCGCATTTTGTTTAACGTCTCGTGAAATTGTGGCAAATCTGGAGCAAACCGAACATCAGGTAAATCTCCACTTCGAATATACCCAGGCAATGCTTTTTTCAAAAATAGCCTCACAGTAAACATTCCCACAAAAAGGCGATCCGGCCCAACCACAGGCATCGTCTGCACTTTCTCTTTTCGCATTATGCCGACCGCATCTTCAATCGTCGTGTCAGCAGTCACAAAACTCACATCGGTTGTCATAATCTCTTGTACGATCATGTCCTCATCGCCTTCCAATCTCGTGCATTCCAAATCACCTGCTCAAATAAACCGCCAATACACATAACCCGTACTAATCACGATAGACATCAGCATGAGTGGAAATCCAAGCCGTAAAAATCTGATAAAACCAATGGGATGACCAGCGCGATCGGCAAATCCGGCCACAATGACATTTGCAGATGCACCAATCAAACTGCCATTGCCTCCTAAACATGCCCCAATAGATAACGCCCACCACAATGGCAAAAGAGCCTCTTTTCCACCGAAAGCCCCTTCCATTTGATTAATCATTGGAATCATAGTCGCCACAAATGGGATATTGTCTACGAGCGCTGAGAGGACAGCTGAAACCCAAAGGATCATAAGAACAGTTGCAGAAAAATTTCCTTCAGTAACATTCAACACCCACTCCGCCATGATGTTGAGCAATCCAGCATGTTCGATGCCAGCCACTACGATAAAGAGTCCAATAAAAAAGAAAATTGTCGTCCATTCGATCTTCTCAATATTTTCATGAAAATCTGCTCCACTAATTAAGAACAATAACGCGGCTCCAGTCAACGCAATCGTTGCCGCTTCAAGGTGTAACGGGTGCTGAAAGATAAACCCAATCCCAACCAACCCAAGGACTCCTAAACACTTGCGAAGGAGCACAACATCACGAATAGCATCGCGCTCATTGAACTGCATAATCTTCGCCTGGTCCGCCGGATCAGCCACCATCTTCTTCCCGTAGAGAAACCAAATAGGGATGAGGGTTGCAACAAAAACAAACGGCATAAGAGGTGCGACATTAATAACAAAGTCCATGAATGTTAGATGAGCAGCGCTTCCGATCATAATATTAGGAGGATCTCCAATAAGAGTTGCAGCACCTCCAATATTCGAGGCGAGAATTTCAACGGCAAGAAACGGGTATGGCGACACTTTCAGTTCCTCGGTGACCAACAGCGTAATCGGCACAATCAACATCACGGTTGTCACATTATCAAGAAGAGCGGAAAACACCGCCGTTACCACCGAGAGCATCACCAGACATCCCCATGGATCTCCTTTCATCGTCTTTGCACTCAAAATGGCAACGTATTCGAACATCCCTGTTTGGCGAGAAATAGTCACCATAGCCATCATTCCAACAAGTAAGCCGATGGTATTAAAATCTACTCCTTGAATGGCCGCTTCTTGGGTAACCATTCCAAGCAAAATCATCAGCACCGCACCAGATAATGCCACCACAGCCCGGTTAAAACGCTCCCAAACAATCAGCGCGTAGGTCAACGCAAAAATTGCTGTTGCAATAATCAGATGAGAATCATCGAAATTCAAACGTCACCTCTAAGGTCTGGTTAGCCTCAATTGTGATAGGTGTCCTCTGCTGACCAAGCGTAGGATGCCATGCGATCAACAAATAGTTTCCGGGAGGAATAGCCGTTATGCTAAAATCGCCTTGGTCACCAGCAATTGCAAAATACGGACTATCTACGGCAAAAACCCAACTATGCATGAATTGATGCTGCAAACATTCTAGTTTCAACACCTTCCCCTTACGTAGTGCCACAGGCGTGTACAATTTCGATTCTTCCATATGCAATGGCACATTAAAATGATTCAGCCGTGCGCGCCCAATAGTTTCGTATCCAATTGGGTTGTGGACGACAGAGTCAAGGTTAACGATCGTAATGGGCTCTCCATTCACAAAAACCCCTATTCGTGGTTCCCAAGTGCACCATCGAGAACGAAATGTGGAAAAATCTTCAAAATTTCTGGAAAACGGTTTACCTGAAGTAACACCATCCAAATATAGCACCACATCCTTAAGCATGCTCTCATTAACACGAACCATCGATACAGAACGCGTGCCATCTTTTGCATCACGTGCTTGACCACACACCCGAGGATTTTTTTGCATATAGTAAATATCAGATTCAGGAATTGCACCCGCATACGTAACATGGCCTTGGATAGTAGCTCCATGGTCGATTAATACCGCGTCATATGCTACGGCAGAACCTCCCCCAAGTAGCAGCACGATCAGGATGAAAACAAACAGAGAAGTTTTTCTTTTCATCGCCTTCCCATGGACTCAGACACGAAACCCAAAGACAGTAGCTCTCGCAAGTGCCAATCATACCTTACTAGCTAACCACCAGACAACGGAACATGATCAAATGTACCTCTGGAAGAGAAAGTTAAGAATTATCAACACGAGATATTAAGGCGAAACCCTAAACACAACAAAATTCACCCTGCAAGGGTTGGCTTAATTGGTTTTCCTGTTACAATGTTACGCGGTTCGCTGAAAAATCCTCTTCGACGCAAGAGTGCCTTTATTGCCGTAGGCACCACGTAAACGACAGAACGCATGAGTGACTTAGTCACCATGATCAAGATGAGGATAAACAAAATATAGGAAGGAGGTTCGTTCTGTAATGACAACAGCTACACAAGACTATAAAGTCGCGGATATTACACTCGCTGACTGGGGCCGGAAGGAAATTGAAATTGCCGAAAAAGAAATGCCTGGCCTCATGGCAATCCGCCATAAATACGAAAAAGAGCAACCACTAAAAGGTGCCCGTATTGCCGGCTGCCTCCACATGACCATTCAAACCGCGGTACTTATGGAAACCCTAGTTGCGTTAGGCGCGACTGTTCGCTGGTCATCCTGCAATATTTTTTC
>DCWI01000062.1:3555-52916 GCA_002328825.1 Nitrospiraceae bacterium UBA2166
GTCATCCTGCAATATTTTTTCAACCCAAGATCATGCCGCTGCTGCCATGGCAGCAGCGGGGATTCCTGTCTTTGCCTGGAAGGGTGAGACCGAAGAAGATTATGAATGGTGCATCGACCAAACACTGTACTGGGACGATGGAAAACCATTGAATATGATCCTTGATGATGGCGGAGACTTGACTGCTATTGTGCACCAGAAACACCCAGAAATTTTGAACACCATGCGAGGATTGAGTGAAGAAACCACAACCGGTGTTATCCGCCTATACCAAATGCACGAGCGAGGCGCCCTCAAAGTTCCAGCCATGAACGTAAACGATTCCGTCACCAAATCCAAGTTTGATAATCTCTATGGATGTCGCGAGTCATTAGCTGATGGCCTAAAGCGTGCCACAGATGTCATGATCGCTGGAAAAGTTGTGGTTGTGGCAGGATACGGAGGAGTTGGAAAGGGTTGTGCTCAATCAATGCGCGGATTTGGTGCCCGAGTTCTTGTCACTGAAATCGACCCGATTTGCGCCCTTCAAGCCGCAATGGAAGGTTTTGAAGTCGTCACAATGGATGAAGCCGCTCTGACTGGAGATATTTTTGTCACCGCAACAGGCTGCATGAAAGCTATTGACGGACGTCATTTAGATACCATGAAAGATAATGCAATAGTGTGCAATATTGGCCATTTTGATTCAGAAATCGACATTGCCTACCTCGTAGATCGTTCAGATATAAGAGAGATAGAAATTAAGCCTCAGGTTGATAAGTTTATCTTTCCAGACGGAAAAACTATCATCGTGCTCGCCAGAGGTCGACTAGTAAATCTAGGGTGCGCCACTGGACATCCATCGTTTGTCATGAGCAATAGTTTCTCCAACCAAGTTCTTGCACAAATTGCCCTGTGGAGCGAAACTGAAAAATACCCTGTTGGTGTTCACGTCCTTCCTAAAGACCTCGATGAAGAAGTTGCGCGGTTACACCTTGATCAGCTCGGTGTGAAACTAACCGTACTTTCTAACGAACAATCAGAGTACCTAGGCCTCCCAGTCGCAGGGCCATTCAAACCCGATTACTATCGCTATTAGGCGATATAGCAACCCTATGATAAACAAACCCCATGAGAGCCTCGCATATAGCTAAGTGTTCTCATGGGATTTTGTTTATCTTATTAACCGAAAATGTTCTCTCCCAGGCATCACATGCATACTACGTTACGCATGGAGATCATGAGGGTTCAAGAACTAACGAACGCTAAAGATACCCGTCGCACACATGTCAAGAAATGCTACTTAGGTGCCTTGGGGGAACCAGACACAGGAGTTTGCAAACAAAAACAGTCTCCCCTCATTGGCAAGCACTCAGACATACTACAATCAACTCAAAGCAGGAAAGTGTAAAAAGTCCGACATTAAACTTCCTCACTAAAACCCTCGGCAGAACACTACATGCTTTTAATTCTCATTGGAATTTTTCTCAACGCATTACTAGTTTTCACCATTGCGAAACTTACGCCTGGAATTAACGTCAAAAACTACAGTGCAGCTGTCGCTGTCGCATTTACTTATGCAGCACTTTCGTGGCTCTTTAAGGGAATCTTAGTTTTTCTCGCCTTTCCACTCATACTAATAACATTTGGCTTATTTCACCTTGTATTGAACGCTTTTCTCCTCTGGGTAACCGACAAAATTCTAGACAGTTTTGAAATCACCAGCCTAAAAGCACTCGCAATCGGAGCCATCACCCTTACCATTAGCGGAGCACTTGTAAACCGATTGATAGGCCACTAAGTGGATTTCTCTATTTGCAGACCTAATCAAAGGAGAGTGTCTCTAGAACCTAGACTATCGCCATAAGTGAAATTTCCTCTCCCTAATAACATGACGTCTCCACTGCACTCGAGGAATACTAGGGGCTGTCATTTAGAAATCTGGCTGAGGAGCTGCCAATTGACTTTTTAGCTTGATAGCAAACCGCCTGAAAGGAGGAGATATCATGACAACATTATTTCGACAAACGAGATTGGTAGTTGGATATCTCGTGGTCAGCCTTTGCGTAGTAGGTGTCTCCACCGCCCAAGCTCAAATGAAGATTGTTGCAGAGTTTGAAAATGTCGTTGCCGAGGAAACGGCCTGCGGGCTTTCATCAGCGTGGTCACATTCAAGTGCAAAGGCAAATATTAGACAACGTGATGGAAAGACAAAAATTACCATTAAAGTTAGAAACACCGTACCTGATGTTTTTTGGACAGTCTGGATTCGACTTGCTGGAACCACTCCTCTTGCCGTTTCTGGAATGGCGCAAATGGGAGCAATACCACTAGCTCCTGTCTCAGCAATTCGCGACCTAGCACAGGCAACTCCGGATGGAAATCTTGAGCGTGACATATTTGCATTGGGTGTTGGAGATGATGGAACAGGGTCCGACAATCTTATCAATGGATTTTTTACCGACTCTATAGGCAATGGACGGCTAAAAATTGGCTTGGATTATCCATTAATTAAAGGTGCAATCCCATTTCATCTCTTTCAAGAGGATCTCAACCCAGTCGCGATTGGAACGGACCCAGTCGTTCCCTTTACGCTTAGAATTGTCAGTCATTGTGAGGATAATGCTGGGCATGGATTAGTCCCAGGTGGCCAATTAGATCCAGAAACTGAAAAACCGCTGAGTACAAACCATGAGATTTGGTTTGAATGGAACTTCTAGTACCCTTTCTAGAAGACCGCGTGTAAAGAGATCCCCACAGCATATTGGTTACTACACAGCATTAATGATTCGCCGACACCAAGCGGAAAATACTCCCACCATTCTCGATGACGTAGATCTCTCCTTCCTGATCAACAGCCAGCGATCGAACAAGCAAAGCGAATTCCCCAGACACTAGGTCATGACCTCCTTCAATAAATATATTTTTTACAAGTGTCCCTGCGAAGTCTGTTGAAAGCCCCATGATAGCCCCACTACAAAAGTCCGAGAACAGATAGATGCCATAGAGTTCTGGAATTCCGCTACCACGATACACGTGCCCACCAATAACCGAGCAGCCGTCGTCATGATCATAGGTAAAAAGTGGACTTACAAGTGTGGAAATATCACATGGAAGAAAACCGGCGCATTCTTCTCCTTCAAGGATAGGCCATCCGTAATTCGCTCCAGGAACAACAATATCGATTTCCTCCCAACGACGATTGCCAACATCTCCTAACCATAAGACTCCTGTCTGTGAATCGAAGCTCCATCTCCATGGATTGCGTAACCCAGTCGCATAGACTTCGGAAGGGCCAGTTTCTCCAAGAAAGGGATTGTCCTCTGGAATAACATATGGAAACCCGCCATCTACATCGATTCTGAGCATTTTTCCAAGAAAACTGTTTACAGCCTGGCTTTGGAAACGATCTCCACCATCACCTAGGCTAAGATAGAGAAAACCGTCAACCCCAAACGCAATTTGCCCCCCATTATGACGCGCCCTCGGTTGCTCTACGCGAATCAAAACTTCCTCAGAGTTCGGATTAAAAGTTATCTCTTCATCAAACCTGACAAAAAGGGAAAGGCGAGATTCAATACCATTCTCTGTTTCAGCGGTGTAATAAACATAGGCTTTCCCGTTTTCCAAAAAATCAGGATGAAAGGCCAAGGCGAGCATTCCAAGCTCAAGGTCAAACTCACTGAGGGGCTCTACAATAGAGCGAAGATCAAGAACCGTTGTTAATTCACTTACGGCAGGATGATTCAAAAACGTTTGAATAAGGCCCGTTCGATTGACAATATACCATCGATCGGCATCACCTGAAGCCTGAAGCAAAGCGACAGGATCTAGAAATTCCAACCCACTAAATACGCGCTCCAATCTAAGATTTAGTGTATCTTGCGGCGGCAAGAATGAGAGACCAAGCGGAGGCCCAACGAAAACCATCAAGGAGACGGAGGCTGCTTTATTTCCTAGTTGATCCTTTGCCTTAATTCGAAATACTCTCTGCCGAGGCTTACTGGTATCAAGGAAAACTTGAGTTGTAAAACGTCCATCACCGGCAGTCAAATCACCATTTGTCCCATCATCGGAAAATACCGCAATCGTCGGGTTTTTCTTTCCGACCTTAATTTTCTTTAACTTTACGCTCCGAGGATCTAAATCACCATCCACATCAACCACCATGACAGAAACAGTAACCTGTTGCTTGCCCACCCCAAGCGCCAAAATCGCTGGGTCAACGATCACATTCAACAACCGAGGGGATTCTGCTGCAAATACCAGACTAGGAATTATGAGCACCACAGCAAGAGTTACCACGTATTTTAAATCGTGAAATTTCAACATATAAAATCAAAAATAATCTTTTTTATATTATACATTTAATCATATAAACATAATGAATAACATTCATTTCTGTATTGGCTGCAATAAGTAAATAATTGACGAAGACTTTGTGATCGAACACTGCCAATTGCACAGCTAATTAACTCCGCATTTTCCCACCATCATCTTCCTAGGAAACAGGATACCATCATCACTAATCCGTCGACCCTTCCTTGACAGGCTTCATAGCGGAAATCTATAATTCTCCACTCTAAACATCGGAAAGACATGGAAGAACAGAACATTCAAGAAAACGCAATCGCAGAGGACTCCGAGGAGTTCCCTTCCGACGCTGAGATCATCACCGTCATCGGAGCTGGAGCTTGGGGTACCGTCCTATCCTGGCTTCTAGCTGAACAAGGGTATCAGGTTAACCTATGGTGCTATGAGCCAGATCTGGTTATGGCAATCAGGAATTCCCGCGAAAATTTGGGGTATCTACCTGGAGTACTTCTCCCACGTAACGTACTAGCTACCTCCTCGATAGAGATAGCCTTAGAGGATACAAACGCAATTGTCTTCGCTGTCCCATCACATGCAGCTCGCTCAGTGCTAACTCAAATGACCGAATTCCTCACTGTCCCCCATCCAATCCTCAGTGTATCAAAGGGGATTGAAATTAGTACCCTCATGCTGATGACCGAGATCATGAAGGACGTTCTTCCTGCATTCATACATGACCAGATCGCCGTTCTCTCTGGCCCAAGCTTTGCCCAAGAAGTTCGGAGACGGCAACCGACTCATGTTGTACTCGCATCTGAAAACCATTTTATAGCAACGGAATGGCAGAAAAAACTCATGACACACTACTTTCGACCAACAATATCCACTGACGTCATTGGCGTCCAACTTGGTGGTGCCCTAAAGAACATTATATCACTCGGCACCGGCATGCTTGAGGGGCTTGAATTCGGCGAGAATACCAAAGCGGCATTTCTTACCCACGGGATGGATGAAATTATACGACTGGGAGAAGCCATGGGAGCCAACCCTAAGACCTTTACTGGCTTAGCGGGATTGGGAGACTTAATTCTCACTGGGACAGGAGCCATCAGCCGTAATAGAGACATTGGGGTACGGCTTTCACGTGGGCGGTCACTTGAAACTCTCATGGAAGAGCGCATGTCAGTCGCGGAGGGCGTAAATGCGGCAAAGGCTGTGGCAGAGCTTGCAAAACGTCATTCTGTCGATATGCCAATTGTCACGGCGATGAACGCGATCATGTATAACGACGAAGACCCACGGCAAACCATTCTGACGCTGTTGGAGAACCTAATTCCTGATCACGTAGAACTTGCCACGGCCGACCGCGCCTCCTGACCTTCCCTCCCGGTTACCCCCCATAACGCCTCAAAAAAGAGGCTGTTCGAAACACTATGAATCGAAAAAAACTCCGCCGACTGCTTCGGGATTTTCAACGCGGCCATTCTACAATTGATGCCCTATTAACTCAATTACAATTCCTACCGTATGAAAACACCGGATTCGCATCAATCGACCATCATCGCGACATCCGCCAACACATCCCCGAGGTTATTTTTTGCCCAGGAAAAACAACAGAACAAATCGTTAAAATTGCGTCCCGTTTGCATCAACACGGTGCCCCAGTTTTAGCAACTCGAGCAGACCCTACTATTGCCAACGCATTACGGACTATAAACGCCAATACAAAATACGATGAACAGAGTCACACTGTAGTAATTGGACGTACTCCATCACGAAAAACAGGGCGAATTATCATTGTTACCGCAGGTACCTCTGATATCCCCATTGCTGAAGAAGCTAGAATCACGGCAGAAGTGCTCGGAAGCGCGGTAACAACAATATATGATATTGGAGTTGCAGGAATCCATCGCCTCATTGATCGATTACCCGAATTCACCAAAGCTCGAGTCTTTGTCGTTGCTGCCGGAATGGATGGCGTGTTGCCAAGCGTAATTGGCGGGCTTATCAGCCAACCCATCGTTGCAATTCCAACAAGCCGAGGATACGGAACGGGAAAAAACGGCGTTGCAGCACTCCATACAATGCTAAATTCGTGTGCTCCAGGGATTGGCGTGATGAACATTGACAACGGATTCGGAGCGGGCTGTCTCGCTCATAAAATTAATCAAATGGGAAAGAAAAAATGAAAACCGCCTATTTTGATTGTTCATCCGGTGTTAGCGGCGACATGATTCTCGGAGCCCTTGTTGACGCTGGCCTCCCATTTGCAAGACTCTCTACAGAATTAAAGTGCCTCCCAATAAAAGGGTTTTCTCTCAAAGCAAAAAAGGTTCGCCGGTCAACAATTGCCTCCACAAAGATTGATGTGATCATACAGGGCACTCCGAAGGCTCCGCGAACCCTCGAGGACATGGTCCGGATGATCAACAAATCATCTCTTCCACCACATGTTGTCAAACAAAGCCTCGACGTATTCTCTCGCATGGCCCACGCAGAAGCCCGCGCGCATAGGATCACCCCTTCAAAAGTTGTATTCCATGAAATCGGCGTGATTGACACTATTATCGACGTCGTAGGAGGACTATTGGGATGTACCCTCCTCGGCATTGACCGAGTCATTGCATCACCTTTGAACCTTGGATCAGGCCTAGTCACAACTTCCCATGGCACCCTCCCAATACCAGTCCCAGCCACAATACACCTTCTCAAAGGTGTCCCCATATATACCTCGGAAACCCAAGCTGAACTTACAACACCAACAGGAGCAGCTATTTTGACTTCACTCGCCAATGACTTCGGGTTAATGCCTGCCATGAGAGTGCAGTCAATCGGGCATGGCGCTGGAACATGGCAAATACATGGCCACCCGAATTTCCTCCGCATCTTTATTGGAGAAGATTCGAGAATAAATAAACTACAACCATTCAACAACACCGATGATCATGCGGTGATGATTGAAACCAACCTTGATGATATGAACCCTCAGGTCTACGATTTATTCATTGAACGATTATTAAGTGGCGGAGCATTGGATGTCACACTCACGCCAGTCATTATGAAAAAGGGACGGCCAGGAATTATCCTTGGGGTTCTCACAACACACAATCACATCAATACCATTACTGAGATAATATTTCGAGAAACGACAACATTAGGAATACGATTTCATAACGTCGCCCGAACGATCCTTTCACGTACTGCAGCAAAAGTGAAAACAAAATATGGCGCAGTTTCAATTAAAATTGCAACATTGAACGATGGGACACAGCGACGATCGCCTGAATATCGAGACTGTAGACAGATAGCACAACAAACTGGAACGCCAATCCGCGATGTTATAGACGAAGTACGCCGCTCAATCAATTACACAGAAAACACAATCGCATCAAAGAGAAAAAACAAGAAGCATGCCTGAACTCCCCCTCGTTGGAATTACCATGGGTGATCCTGCCGGCATTGGTCCCGAGGTTATCGCGAAAACATTAACTGGATCCAATGGCAAAGGTGTGAGATCCCAGACGCGCCCATTCGTCATCGGATCATATCCAACCATGAAACAAATATGTCTGACTCTTCAACTCCCATGTCACGTTCAAAGACTTGATCATCTTGGCTCTCACAACACAAACAACAATGTCATCAACGTGCTTGATCCCCTCCATAACCCATTACCACCCGTCATACACGGAAAACCATCTATCGCAAACGGACACGCCCAGGTTACCTTTATCGAAAAGGCTGTCAGCCTCGCGATGAATGGAGATATCGACGCTATCATTACAGCTCCCATCACCAAAGCAGCCATGGCCATGGCCGGGTATGACTACCCTGGCCATACTGAGTTACTGGCCAAACTCACTGGAGTGCTTTCAACCGGTGGAGAATCTGGCATGATGCTGATGGGTGGCCCACTACGCATCATGTTCGTCACCACACACACTGCCATTCGAAATCTTCCATCCTTGATCCAGATTCCAAACGTAATGAAAGCTATTCGGTTGGCACATTTGGCATGTCGCGATTTTTTTGGAATTCTCCGTCCACGAATTGGCGTTGCCGGGTTAAATCCACATGCAGGCGAAGATGGATTATTTGGAATGGAAGAAACTCAAGTGATTACACCAGCTATAGAGCAATCTAACACGGCAGGAATACACTGCTCAGGACCCTTTCCATCCGACACACTGTTTCAACGAACCTCCAAGGATGAGTTTGATGCCCTCGTGGCCATGTATCACGATCAAGGACTCATTCCTTTGAAAGTATTATCGTTTGGACAAGCAGTCAACATCACCGTGGGATTACCCATTCTACGAACATCGGTCGATCACGGCACAGCCTACGACATCGCCGGCAAAGGGATTGCCTCCCCTGGAAGCTTAATCCAAGCTATCCACACTGCATCACAAATATTGGAGCGCCAAACAGCAGGAGACACACAATGACCCTTATACGCATTTTTGTTTCAGGATTAATTGTCTTGTTTGCGTTAGAAAGAACGGCATCTGCAGAACATGAATTTTCGGAAGTCAAACCCATTGTTATTGTGAACTATTCGGAGTTTCCTCACGCCTGGAAGAGTCGCAATGATCACCCGGCAATAGAAGACCTCTATGCGGTCCATCACGATGAAAACGATCCATATCTCAAAGCCAAGATTGGCCATCGCCCTCAGCGCATTTTCAAAAAAAAATCTTGGGATCCATTTACCCACCCAATCATTACATGGAAATGGCGCCTACATACAATGCCAACCGACAATGAAAAATCCATTGCCGTATATGTATCACTCGGAACTGACATTATAGGAATCCCAAAAATCGTGAAGTATCTTTGGAGTAATACTCATCCAGAGGGCACAGAACTCAATGAAGGATTCTTCCGACCCCATGAAGTCGTCGTCCAAAGCAAAGCAATACCCACAAACGAATGGATCACAGAGTACGTTGATGCTTCAGAAGACTACTCTCGTTTCTTTGGCATGGAACCAGACGAAGAGGCGTACGGAATTGGATTTCTCGTCTCGCCAGGCATTGAAATTGATTTCTCCGATGTAGTCGCGCTTCCGCGTGAATAAAGAAGGTTTCCATTCGAAGAAACTTGATCAGCGACGCAGCCCCTGGATGATAACTCCTGGGTAGTAGTACTGCAGGATGGCATGCGTGTTGAAGCCAGATTCAGCAAGTTCCTTTGCTCCCCATTGACATAAACCAACCCCGTGTCCCGCACCTTTTCCACGAAAGACAACGTTCTTACCGAAGTGCTCAATCTCAAAACTAGTACTTAATAACGCGGTGTAGCCAACAGCTTTTCGAAAAGTTTCACCACGGATTATGAGTTCTCCATTGGAGTGTAGGATCCTGAGTGATCCAACACGATCCGACCTAGTCATCACCATTGGGGTAATTGAGGCGACAACTCCAATCTGATGACCATGCTTTCGTAGGCGCTGTTCTAATGTCGTAATTTTGATTTCTCGTGTCCAGTCATAGAATTTTGACTTCCCATCCCATGGACATGCTACCCCTGTGAGATAAGGAATATCTTCTAACCAGACCTGCAAAGCATCTTCGGTTTGACCAGCGGCAGTTGAGTGAAATGCCGCTAAAATTGGCTGCCCGTTAAAAGTCATAAATTGTCCGCGTGTTGCATTCACGGCTCTAATAACTTTTGCTCGTGACCGACGCTCAAATGCCGTCGGGTTTGGTGATAATGCACCCGTGAAAACTTGATCCAATGTCGTAGCAACAAGATCATAATGTTCATATCGCTTTCTTGATCTCTGATAGAGTGCATAGGTCCTTGATGCAATTGCCTGCACTTTTAAAGCTTCCAAAGGCCATGCCGATGGAATTTCGCCTAAGAGAACCCCGACAAGATACTCCTCAATGTCTAGGCTGTTAATGACAAGAAAACGGCCATCTTTCTTGATGATTTTAAGCGATCCACGAACCCAACGGTCATTGACTTTCAGCGTTTCTGTTTTACCTCTAATGGTAAGCACTTGCACTGAATACTGGTCCGTATTAACCCGGATTCCCCCTGATATGGTGGAGATTTTTGCCTCGGAGGTGTAGTGTCGCCACGACAGGCCTCCAGGCTTCTTGAGAAGAACCCCGCCGGGTGCAGAGATGGTCACCTCTAACTGCCGTTCGAAGATCGCTACGCGAATTGATTCGGCGTAACCTGCTGCGGGCACGAGAAGACTCACAAAAACAAGAATGGAAGCCTTCACGATGAACGTAAAAAACATTTAAAACCAACAGTTTCTGTGAGCTTAATTAAAGGTAGTCGCATGGCAAGGCCACGATGACGATTTGCGTTCAAGGTGCTTTTGGTTGATTGAACCGTTCTAGAAAATTACAATTACCGTTACGATTCAGATATGTCGATAAGCTTCTCTGCAATTTGGACTGCATTCAACGCTGCGCCCTTTCGAAGGTTGTCAGCGACAATCCAGAGATGGAATCCATTCTCGATTGATGGATCTTCGCGAATTCTCCCGACGAACACGTTATCGGTTCCAGCAACGTGTAACGGCATAGGATAAACTTTTCGCTGAGGATCATCAAACACTTGGATTCCAGGAAACTCTGAAAGGGTGGATCGGACTACTTCCGGTGTCATTTTGAGATCAGTTTCAACATTAACCGATTCCGCATGTCCAACATAGACTGGAACTCGCACCGCTGTTGCCGCAATTCGAATAGAATCATCTCCCATAATCTTTTTCGTTTCATTCACCAACTTCATCTCTTCCTTGGAATATCCGTCCGGCAGAAAATCCTCAATATGTGGAATCACGTTAAACGCAATCTGATGCGGATAAACGATTGGTTTCGCCTCTTGGAATGCAAGCAGATGTTGACATTGCTCAAGCAGTTCCGCCATAGCATCACTACCAGTCCCCGAAACCGATTGAAATGTGGTTACGACAACTCGCTGAATCCTCGCCACATCATGCAGTGGCTTCAAGACACACACCATCTGAATAGTGGAACAGTTTGGATTCGCGATAATCCCATGATGGAGCGATAAATGCCCCGGATTCACCTCAGGTACGACCAAGGGAATATCTGGATCCATTCGAAATGCCGAGCTGTTATCAATTACAACCGCTCCAGCATTGACGGCACTAGACGCGTATTCACGGCTCACGCTAGCTCCTGCCGAAAACAATGCGATATCTACCCCGGAAAAGGAGTTCTCTTTCAACTCTCTCACCGTCATCTTCTGATCGTTAAAACTCACACTCGAACCTGCAGATCGCGATGACGAAAACAACTGCAGAGTGTCAACCGGGAACCTCCGTTCTTCAAGAATAGAAATCATCTCCTTGCCCACAGCACCCGTCGCTCCTACAACGGCAACCACGTATGCAGTTTTCTTCTTCAAACCGATATAGCCCACGTTCTCCTTCTTGGCTATCTGACCCATTATGAGGACAAAATCGCCTCGACAATATGTTCACTCATCTCCTTTGTCCCAACTGTGATACAACCGGGTGATTCCAAATCCTTTGTTCGATACCCTTGCTCAAGTGCCTTATATATTCCAGCATCAATCGCTTTTGCTTCCGCATCGAGGTGAAACGAGTGGGTCAACATCATCACGGAAGACGAGATCATCGCAATGGGATTTGCGATGTCATGCCCGGCAATATCAGGAGCACTTCCATGCACAGGTTCATACATAGCATGTTGTTCACCAAGACTTGCAGAAGGCAACATCCCGATAGACCCCGTGAGCATTGCAGCCTCATCGCTCAGAATATCTCCAAACAGATTTGTCGTTACGATGACATCAAATTGCCGTGGGTTTCGTATGAGTTGCATCGCACAATTATCGACATACATATGATCCAGGCGCACATCAGAATAGTCCTTATGAACTTCAATAATAACCGATCTCCATAGCTCTGATGATTCAAGAACATTCGCCTTGTCAACCGATGTCACATGCCGATTTCTCTTTTGTGCAGCTTCAAAAGCAATCCGAGCAATCCGAACAATTTCTTCCGTTGTATAGACTTCTGTGTTGATTCCTCGTTTGCCTGTCTCGGTTGTCTGAACTCCTCGGGGCTCACCAAAGTAAATACCCCCTGTCAATTCTCTGACCACCAGAAGATCAAGATCCTTAAGAACCTCTAGTTTAATCGTCGACGCATCGGCAAGCATCGGAAAAATTTTTGCGGGCCGAAGATTCCCGTACATGCCTAATTCTTTGCGAAGACCTAATAATGCCCGCTCTGGCCGTATGCTGTAGTCAAGGTCTTCCCACTTTGGTCCTCCAACTGCGCCAAGTAACACAGCATCACATCGCTTCGCAATACCAAGCGTCTCATTCGGAAGGGGGTGGCCAGTCGCATCAATTGCTGCACCTCCAACAATCGCTGACACAAACTCAAATGAATGCCCAAATAACTTCGCAATAGATTCTAAAACACTGATGGCTGCAGGAATAACCTCTTGACCAACACCATCACCAGGCAAAACCGCAATCGTAGCTTTCACTCGTTGTTTCCTCTCACTCTGTTAAACAATGGATTTTAAATCGTGGAGGGTTTTGCCTTTCCAGTAGGCAAGTTTATTGATGGCATTTAAATAAGCCCTTGCTGACGCGATAATAATATCAGTTGAGGCCCCATTTCCAGTCACTGTTCTTCCATTCGATTCAATTTTTACCGTTACCTCACCTTGTGCATCCATCCCACCTGTAATGGCTTTCACAGCATAGGATGTCAAGGTACTCGTTGTTTTGACCATCTCCTCAATCGTCCGGTACACAGCATCAACTGGCCCATCCCCTATATCCGTATGCTTCTGAAGCGTTCCATTAATTTCCATCTCGATTGTGGCTGTTGGTGTCATATCTGTTCCACTTTCAACGCGTAGAGACTTCAGGGTATACGAAGAAGGAATATTCTGAGATTGCTCTAAAACAATAGCTTCGATATCCTCCTCAAAAACCTCTCTTTTTTGTCCTGCAAGACGCTTAAACCTTTGAAATGCAGCATTCAGTTCTTTCTCAGAAAGTTTGTACCCCATCACTTCAATTTGGTTGCGAAATGCATGGCGACCAGAAAGTTTTCCCATCACCATTTGGCTTTGAAGCAAGCCAACAGATTGCGGCCGCATGATTTCATAGGTCGTTCCATCTTTCAGCAATCCATCTTGATGAATACCTGAAGTGTGGGCAAATGCATTTGCACCAACGATAGCTTTGTTCGGCTGAACAGGCAATCCAGTTGTTTTACTAACCAGCCGACTGGACTTCATAATTTCATCAGTAACTATGGCAGTATCTGCATCATACAACTGTCCTCGCACACGAAGTCCCATCACAACTTCCTCGAGGGAAGCATTACCCGCACGCTCGCCAATCCCATTGACCGTGCATTCAACCTGTCCTGCACCTTCAGCAATTGCGGCAAGAGAATTTGCAACCGCCAATCCAAGGTCATTGTGGCAATGAACAGAAATCACAACATTCTCAATCCCAACAACATTCTCACGAATCCCACGAATCAGCTTTCCAAATTCCTGTGGATTGATATAGCCGACAGTGTCTGGGATATTGAGGGTTGTCGCTCCAACTTCGACCACAGCAGACAATACATCGTACAGATATTGAGGGTCTGATCTGGTAGCATCCATGGGTGAAAACTCAACGTCCAAAACATATCCTTTTGCCCGTTGAACCATTTCCACAGATTGCTTGAGCGCTTCATCCCGTGTCAGTCTAAACTGATGCTTCAGATGGATATCAGAAGTAGATAGGAATGTGTGAATTCTTCGTTTTGGCGCTCCCTTAATCGCTTCCCATGCACGATCAATGTCCCCAGGTTTTGCACGTGCCAAACTACAAATCGTCGGACCTTCAACTTCCTCGGCAATTCGCTGCAACGCTTCAAAATCGCTTTGAGAACTAAACGCAAATCCAGCTTCGATAACATCAACATTCAGTCGTGCTAGTTGCCGTGCAATCATCAACTTCTCATCAGAAGTCATACTTGCACCCGGAGACTGCTCTCCATCTCTTAAAGTCGTATCAAAAATTGTAATAAGACGCGGCATAACTAAACCAGCCATTGGGATTTAGAAAACTAAAAGTTCCTATTTTTCTAAGTAGCAATACACACTCACTATTCCTTTGTATCGTTCACATCGCGTGCGACTGATTGCACACCCGGTTTTCTCAACACCACGTGAAATAGCGGTTCTAGCACACCAGAAACCGCATACCCCACAAACAAGACAAACAATGTGACTTGCGGTGCTGCAGATACAAGCATCAATACTAAAACCGATATCACAAGATAGTTAAATTGACGTCCTTTCTTAAAACCAAACTCTTTAAAACTACGATATCGAATTACACTCACCATTAAAAATGCAAGAACAAGAGTAATACCCAAAATAAGAAGTGGCTTTACTTCCCGTCCTAATCGTAAAATATGGTGATCAAGGATCACCAAGGTAGCGATCACTCCAGCAGCTGCCGGAACTGGAAGGCCAATAAAAAACCGATTATCTTTATCCTGACTATTGCCTTGTGCATTAAATCGTGCAAGCCTTAGCGCCGCGCAGGCAACAAATGCAAAAACAACAGCCGACCCAAACATTCCTCGCGCGCTTAGAGCCCACGAATAGATCAAAATACCAGGCGCAACGCCAAATGACACCACATCCACCAAGGAATCATATTCTAGCCCAAATCGACTTGTGGTATTGGTTATCCGGGCAAACTTTCCATCAAGACCATCAAATATCAGAGCAACTAGGATGGCAATGGCTGCAAACACATAATTGGCATTCATAACCGCAATGATGGCGTAGAGGCCGGCAAACAAATTACCCGTTGTCAAAAGGCTAGGCAGAAGATACATACTATCCCTTGCTCTCATACAAACTCACCAAGAACTGAGCTTCCCCCTTTGACATGATCTCCAACCTGAACCTGGAGCTTCACATCAATTGGAAGAAAAGTATCCACACGAGACCCAAATTGAATAAGACCAAACCGATCTCCGCGTGTCACTTGATCACCAGTTTCTACCCAACAACGAATACGCCGTGCAATCAATCCCACAATCTGGACAACTAACATCTGTTGCCCAGTTGCTGTCTGAATAAGGATGGCATGTCGATGATTTTCCTGAGATGCCGATGGTTTCATAGCAGGTAGATATCTTCCCGGGATAAATCCAGTTTTCATGATTTTCCCAGTAAAAGGTATCCGATTAATATGCACATTAAAAATATTTAAAAAGATGCTCACGCGTATCACTCGTTCTTTACAATATACATCCTCCTCTTCCTCATGAATCTCTACGACTTTCCCATCAGCCGGCGAAACAATTGACTGAGAATCGTCAGGAATAGTCCGTACAGGGTTACGAAAGAACCACAACACCCATCCTCCAATAAACAAGAGAATAAGGCTTGCAATCTTAAAATCAAAAAACCATGTACCTATAGATAATGCCCCTAGGAGAATGAAAAATGGAAAGGCCTCAGGCGCTATGGGAAAATTTCGCATCACAGCCTATTGAAAATCTCAAACCGGCTACCTTTCTAGTTTTTCGTCCGATCGACAAGCGCTCCCTGCTGTAACCAAGGCATCATCCCTCGAAGTTTTGTTCCAACTTCTTCAATCGGATGACATTCTCCTTTTTTGAGAAGCGCATTATATACCGGACGATTAGCCTGATTCTCAAGAATCCACTCGCGAGCAAACTCTCCACTTTGAATTTCTCGAAGAACCGCGCGCATTTCTTTGCGCGTTTTTTCCGTCACAATGCGTGGACCACGGGTGATATCACCATACTTAGCAGTCGTACTGACGGAATAACGCATATTGGAGATACCTCCTTCATAAATGAGATCGACAATAAGTTTCACCTCGTGTAGACACTCGAAATACGCCATCTCAGGAGCATACCCAGCTTCAACTAAAGTCTCAAACGCTTGCTGAATCAAAGCTGTCAAACCTCCACACAGCACAACCTGCTCACCAAAAAGATCAGTTTCTGTCTCTTCACGAAAGTCCGTTTTAAGAATCCCCGCGCGCCCTCCCCCAATCGCTGATGCATAGGCCAAACCAATTGCATCAGTATCACCACTAGGATCCTGATGCACTGCCAACAACATCGGAACTCCCCCTCCTCGGCTATATGAGGAACGAACCAGATGGCCCGGAGCCTTTGGTGCAACCATAAACACGTTCATATGGGACGGAGGAATAATCTGTCCAAAGTGAATATTAAATCCGTGACCAAATGCAAGATAACTACCGGATTGAAGATTAGGAGCAATTTCGTCTAAGTACAACTTTGCCTGTATCTCGTCAGGAACCAATATCATCACAACATTTGCCGAACCAACAGCGTCCGCCGTTGGCATGACCTTAAGCCCGCATTTTTCAGCCTTATCCCAAGAAGCACCAGGGCGTATGCCAACAATCACATCCATACCGCTATCTTTCAAGTTGAGAGCGTGTGCATGTCCTTGACTACCATAACCAAGCACTGCAATGGTTTTTCCACGTAAATTCTTCAGGTTGGCATCCTTGTCATAGAAAACTTCCATCTTTTATTTACTCCTTATATCAGTGTCTTCCCCATACGGTTCCCGCGCAACAGCAATATGCCCTGCACGAACAAGTTCCTCAATCCCAATAGGTTGCAATTGATAGATCATCGCTTCAACCTTGCGTCCTGTCCCTGTCACCTCCAAAGTGTACATCGTGTTGGTCGAGTCAATCACACGAGCCCGAAAAATCTCTGCAATACGAAACACCTCTGCACGAGTTTCAGGAGTTGTCTGTACCTTTATTATGGCCATATCACGATCAATATAGGCACGCTCTGTCAGATCAATCACAGAAATAGCTTCAACAAGCTTGTTTAGTTGTTTAAGAATTTGCTCAATAATTAGATCATCCCCTTTAGTAACAATCGTCATCATCGAAATAGTTGGATCCAATGTTGGAGCAACAGTTAAGCTCTCAATATTGTACCCACGCCCACTGAATAAGCCCGCAACGCGAGCAAGAACCCCCGAGCGATTTTCAACCCGCATTGAAACAATATGTTCCCGTTCGATATTCTCGACGCTCACAACTTCTCCTCTTAAATGTGATGTGGCGAGCCTTAGGCTCAAGCTGTCAAGACTGAGTCACCGTCATCCGACACTCTCACTAGCGACTTTGCAGCTTGAGAAAGATGTGGCGGATCTTCAAGAAGCATCTCATGGTTTGCTCCTCCAGCTGGAATCATCGGGTAGCAATTCTCTGACTGGCTAACCTCAAAGTCCATCAGAACAGGACCATCCGTATCTACCGCTTCCTGAATCACTACGTCAACATCTGACGGGGTTGTTGCTCGTAGACCAACCGCGCCATATGCCTCCGCAAGCTTCACATAGTCAGGAATAGCGAAAAGGTGACTAGAGGCATACCTTCCTTCATAGAAAAGATCCTGCCATTGGCGCACCATACCATGATAGTGGTTATTGATAATCGCAACCTTCACAGGAAGCTTATACAGGACAGCCGTAGCAAGTTCTTGGAGATTCATCTGGAAACTCCCATCACCAGAAATACACAGGACAAGACGATCAGGATACGCCCGTTGCGCCCCCAAAGCTGCCGGAAACCCAAATCCCATTGTTCCCAATCCCCCAGAAGTCAGCCAACGCCGCGGGTGCTCTAGCTTAAAATACTGTGCTGTCCACATCTGATGTTGTCCAACATCAGTTGCGACAATAGGATCGTTATCGGTTGTCAATCGGCAAAGCCGATCAATGACATACTGAGGCTTAATTGCCTCATCATCAGATTGCGAATAGGCTAGGGGATGCTGAACCATCCATTCGCGCAACTGATTCCACCACGGCCCACGAAGATTTTTTTTGTGCCCATCAATACTAACTCGTAGCACCTGAGTAAGTTCCGTCAAGACAGTCTTGACATCACCAAGAATGGGAATATGAACCTCTATATCACGTACCTTACGGATAGAAGTCGGATCGATATCAATATGAATAATTTTTGCCTTCGGACAAAATTCTGAGGTTTTACCGGTGACGCGGTCATCAAATCGCGACCCCACTGCAATAACTAAATCTGCATGGTGGATTGCCATATTAGCAGTATACGAACCATGCATTCCCAACATCCCGAGCGAAAGAGGGTGGGTTGCTGGAAATATCCCCAGTCCCATGAGAGTCATATCGACCGGAATATTCCCGATCTCCGCAAGTGCTTTGACCTCATCGGCCGCATTTGCAAATACTGCACCTCCGCCCACATATATAACCGGACGTTTCGCTTGACAAATGGCTTCGGCCGCACGTGTCACCTGCGTCTTATCCCCTTCGCGATTAGGATTGTAACCACGAAGATTAACTTCCTCAGGGTACTCAAACTCCGCCGTGTTCATTGAAACGTCCTTCGGAATATCAACAAGCACAGGCCCTGGGCGACCTGTAGTCGCGATATGGAAAGCTTCTCGAATCGTTCGGGAAAGATCCTTGACATCCCGCACAAGAAAGTTATGTTTTGTGCACGGACGGCTGATACCAAGATTATCCGCTTCTTGAAACGCATCATTCCCTATCAACTGTGTGGACACCTGCCCGGTAAAGACAATGATAGGAACGGAATCCATGTACGCATCAGCAAGTGGAGTGACGATATTAGTCATACCTGGCCCAGAAGTCACCAAGGCAATACCAGGTTTTCCCGTCGCTTTGGCATAACCTTCGGCCATATGGCCAACTCCTTGTTCGTGGCGAGCAAGAAGTACTTGGATAGCACTCTGCTGATGCAACTCATCAAAAATCTTTAGAACAACTCCACCAGGCAGACCAAAAATAACATCAACTCCTTCACGTTTGAGAGCCTCAATCAAGATTTGTGAACCATTCAAAATCATTTCAGAAACCGACCTCCAAGACTTGCCTACTCTACACGTAACTCCTTCTTAAGCCTGTTAAAACTGAATTATAATTATCGCACGAGCATCACTCATGGTCAACAATATACTAGGAGAAAGCGGTCATTGTGCAACTCTCTAAAACTTCATCACACAGTAACGCCAAGCAGTCAAAAACATATTGGCTGGTTTCACTAGAATAGATCAGTGCGTTTATAACAATCCATCGACAAGTTTCACGTCCTTGTGCTGACTACCACCACGCCGCACAACTTGAAGCTGAAGCAACATCGTCGCCTAACCTAATAGAAAATCGACACAAGACACACATTTAAGCAAACAAAATTCTGTGCCTCCCTTTTCTTCTACTGCTTACAAAACCCATTGATCAAAACTCAGCAGTACTCTTTCCCCGTTAAACGTCACTATTTTGAGTGTCCGTGTCATCCATCACTCAATTATTCAGCATATGGTCACCAGGAACAGCACGATCCCACAAATCAAAATAGCAACTTCGGCTGACAATGCTGCCCTAGGAGAACATACGGTGGAATATCAGAAAATACGTAGAGGTTTTGAACCCAAACAACGCCGTCCAAATTGAAAATTGCCTACACTAGTTCGTTACTGAGCAACCTACAGCTCAATACCTTGAAGATATGTACAAGCGTTCGATATATTTCCCGATCATATCAGTTTCGATATTGACTAAATCCCCCTTTTTTTTCACCCCCAAAGTTGTCATTTCCGCCGTGTGTGGAATCACCGAAACCTCGAAAGTACTCCCTGAGATCTGATTAATTGTCAGGCTTACTCCATCCACCGCCACCGACCCCTTGATGATGCAATACCGCAAGATCCCTTGGTCCACAGAAATCAAAAACACGATAGAGTTGCCGATTTCCTCACGCTCTACGATGCTTCCAACACCGTCAATATGCCCACTGACAAGATGCCCCCCAACACGCTGATCAAGCGTCATCGAACGTTCAAGATTAACCTTAGCACCAGAGTTCAAGGCATCCAAGGTTGTCACCCGCAAGGTTTCCGGCGAGATATCAACAGAAAACTGATCTACATTAATAGTGATCGCTGTTAAACAGACGCCGTTTACCGCAATACTCTCGCCTTCATGCAGCCCCTCGTTTACAAACTTCCCCTGAATGGTTAAACGAGCACCATCCGACCCACCACTACTCTCACTTATTGTGCCTATTTCCTCAATAATTCCACAAAACATTGCCAAACTCACACTAATTGAGGCACTCTATCACCAGTGATATGACTGATCAACTCCACTTGGCAAATAACGCATAGCCATGAAACACCAAGCATGCTATAGGAAGAAAAAAAAACTACCTTATACGTTTGCACTGCTATGGCTATTTTTGCCAATACAAGCGGGCACGCAAACATTTCAGAGTTCGCCACAACTAGGACAACAACTCACCGAAACTCATTGTACGCTCTGCCACAACTTAGACTACATTACAATGCAACCACGCCTTACCCGAGAACAGACACAATCTCTCTGGAAGAAAACGGTTAAAAAAATGGTGGAGTCGTACGGAGCAGAAATAGCAGATCAAGTGATCAAAAAGACCATTATTGATTACTTGATTTCACAGTCTAAAATAATTTCTAGGTCTCCTTACACCTTCGCCGGGGAAGGCGCTGACATTTCACACACACAAACGAACTTCGCTCCACGGTGAAACGACGAATTGTGCTCCCACATCCCGAAGGGCAGGCAAATCCTTCTTTCCCATATACCAGATGATGTTTTTGGAACATCCCTCTCTCACCACTCGGAATCTTAAAACTCTGGATCGAAGATCCTCCTTCTTCGATCGCGCCACGTAATACCTTGTTCATTGACACAAAAAGACGTCGTTGTTGATTGGTGTTCAATTGGTTTGCCGGACACTCTGGATGCAGGCGTGCATCAAACAAAATTTCATTTGCATAAATATTCCCTATCCCAGCAATAACCTTTTGGTGCATAAGCAGCGCCTTCAATCGACTCTTCCGACCTCGAAGAATTGAGGCAAACAAACCAAACGAAAGGGACAGCGGATCTGGTCCATACCGTGAGTCAAGAAAACGGTTAACTTCTAAACAATCATACAAATGGACACGACCAAATCGTCGCGAATTCCAATAACGAATCTCCGGCTCTGAACCATCTAACTTCAGAACAAAGTGCGTATGTTGTGGAAACGGTTGAGGCGCTCGACAAAATAACAACAAACCACTCAAACCAAGTTCCACTACAATATACCGCGAACTACCATCACGCCACATCGTAAACACCACACATTTTCCTTTACGTTTAACTTCCTCAACTTTCGCGCCAATGTACCAGTTTAATGAGTCAATACCATGCCGTACAATATCACGTCGCCCAACCCAGATTGACACGATAATTGATCCAAGAATACGCCCACGCAGACAGCGTACGACACATTCTGCTTCAGGAAGTTCAGGCATCGTTCAGGTAACAATTAGTCTTGCTATCTTCAACACAACTAGCTACTGTGCCTCACAATTCGAACTAAATGACCTTGATAGTTGATTATGATGACTGAGAAACGTAAATCTATGCATGGCCAGTGGTCATCCCGCTGGGCATTTATCCTTGCAGCAACTGGTTCAGCTGTTGGTTTAGGAAACATTTGGCGATTCCCCTATATCACTGGAGAAAACGGAGGCGGTGCGTTTCTTTGCATTTATGTTCTCTGCGTTCTGCTCGTAGGAATTCCGATTATGATGGCAGAAGTCATGCTTGGCCGCCGTGGCAGACAGACCCCAATCAATACCATGCGAACTCTAGCGCGAGAAGAAGGACGAAGTGAATGGTGGCAATGCATTGGCTGGATAGGCATCGCAGCAGGGTTCCTTGTTTTAACATTTTACAGCGTAGTTGCAGGATGGACTCTTGCATATGTCGGACGCGCGGCAAGCGGGTTTTTTAACAATACAACCGCTGAAGATACAAGAGTTATATTCACACAATTAATATCAAACCCAAAGAGTCTTCTTATCTGGCATACGATTTTTATGGCATTGACAATGATGGTGGTAAGCCACGGTGTAACCGCAGGCCTTGAACGAACAGTGCGATTTTTGATGCCGACCCTGTTTATCATCCTCATCGTCTTAGTAGGCTACGCTATGACTACGGAAAAATTCGTCGACGGACTTGTGTACCTATTCACCCCAGATTTTACCAAAATCAGTGCAACAGGCGTGTTCATCGCTCTCGGACAAGCATTCTTCAGTCTCAGTCTTGGCATGGGAGCCATTATGATTTATGGGGCATACCTGCCTCAAAAAACATCTATTGCAAGTACCTCTTGCATTATCGCCTTTATCGATACATTCATTGCTATTCTTGCCGGCATAGCAATTTTCCCCATCGTGTTTACCTATGCACTAGAACCGTCTGAAGGCTCAGGGTTGATTTTTAAAACATTGCCTATTGCCTTTGGTCAAATGCCCTTTGGCCAACTTATCGGAACCCTTTTCTTCCTCTTGCTTGTGTTTGCTGCGTTAACATCAGCAATTTCACTGCTTGAACCGACAGTAACGTGGTTGATAGAAAGCCACGGCATGAGCCGCATTATGGCAACATTAAGTTCCGGTATGTTTGCGTGGCTGATAGGGATAGGCTGCCTTCTTTCACTTAATGTCTGGGCAGGTTCCACTCTTTTTGGGCTAACATTTTTCGACATCATAGAAGGGTTTACCACAAACGTTCTTCTTCCCCTTGGTGGGTTATTGATAGCAATTTTTGCATCTTGGTTGATGTCCCATAAATCAACTACTGAAGAACTTGCTCTCGGCAATAGCACATTATTTTCAACGTGGAAAATAACCCTGCAATACATTGCTCCAATATTCGTAGTTCTAATCTTCCTCAACGCAATTGGCCTCCTGAAATTCGGCTCATAGAACTCAGCAACGATCCCCTCATGGCTACGCAATCATCTAGCAGCATTCAACACATGCTAGAGCAGATTGTCTCTAACCCCCTACGAGCAACTCTCGTTGTAGGCGTAAGTATCGTTGTATTGTTGCATATGGTCCATAGCCTTGCAGAACTCTGGCCCCCGTTTAAGTATTTGGGGTTTCTCGTGCCATTTGTTCCGCCATTTTTCATCTCTAGGACGGCAATGCGAATTAATCAACGTATTGCTGAGCACGACTTTATCAAAGATGCCGTTCCTTACATCTTTGTAGCATATCCAGATCAACCAACAGTGGAAGCATTACTGACCACCAAGGCAGATATAATTAGCGATAGTGCCTCTCAACATTTTAATCACTCTCTCGAAGAGCTTCTCAAGCTCCCTGCCTTGCCTTCTCCGTTTTTTGAAACTTGCGAGGCAAGGGAATCTCTCGTCAAAGCATTTATCACTGACTATGAGACCCACAATGGATATGCAATGATCCATGAAGTTGAGGTAGCCATCAAGCCTCATGGACAGGAGCAAACACATCTGTATTTAGTAAACGGCGTATTGAAAGAACAGGGAGGACGATTGAAGTGGCAAGCGACGCTCATGCGTCACAACGAAAAAGCCTCTTCCTCACGAAGAAGCTAAAACGCCAGACCACTTTCGTCGAACGTCCAAAGCAAGACTAAATAAGGAAGGAACTAGCAACAACGTAAATATTGTCGAAACCATTAAACCTCCAAGCACTACACTTCCAATACCCCTATAAAGTTCCGAGCCAGGGCCAGTTGATACAATTAATGGCAACAATCCAAACACCGTTGTCAACATGCTCATAAAAATAGGTCGGACCCGAATACGAACAGATTCACTAATGGCATCACGAGCAGTAAGGCCTTTCCCCATAGGCTTGGGGTCTTCGGAAAAACCCCTCACCCGATCAGGGTACATGAGGTTAAGCGCTTGATGGACAATGAGAATGGCATTATTAACCACCACTCCAATGAGAATGATAAAGCCAAGCATAGTGAGCACATCAAGCGCCTGATACGTCACCAAATTATTCACCAGAAACAACCCAATGAACCCCCCTGCTGCCGCCAGAGGAACACTGAAGATGATGACAAAGGGATATAAAAAACTTTCAAAGAGAGAAGCCATAAGAAGATAGGTAATGATAAGTGCAAGAAGAAAATTCCACTTCAACGCCTGATAGGTCAGGGTAAGATCGTCGGCAGTTCCAGAAATAGTCAGTTCATACAAACGTCCTAATGTTCCACCAGCCTCCAACGGGACAATCACCTGCTCATCGATTAACTCCATAGCTGCTTCAATTGGCATTTCATCTGGGGGAACAACTCGAATCATAATTGCTCTTTTTTGCTCAATATGATTGATTTGTTCTGGTCCAGCAACAACATCAATCTCTGCAATCGCACCAAGTGTTGTTAGTTGTCCTCCTGGCGCATACAGCGGAAGATGAGCAAGATCCTGAGTTCTAGTCGCATACTGATCTTCTCCCCGTATCGTGAGATCAATTTCATCACCTTCAAACTGAAAGTCGCTTGCTCGCGCACCATCTACCAATGCATCAACCGTAAAACCCAACTCTTGGTTTGTCATTTGTACATCTGCAGCACGATCACGCTTTAACACCACTTGAACTTCTGGACTTCCAAGGTCAAGGCTTGGTACTGGCTGAACTTGAGCACTTGGAATGAGCGCCTTTACTTGTCGAAAGATATTACTTCCATGCATCAAGAGAATGTTCAAGTCGGGTCCAGTAATTTCAATCTCGATCGTCCTCCCTCCAGCAAGACCTCTTTCAAACAACCCTCGTTGCTTGATAATAGGAATCACGCCTGGAAGTTCACGCGTTGCTTTACGATATAAGGGAATTAAATCTCGTATTTCTGAAGGATCATTTGTTCGCCCACCAAGAAATACCTGTCGCCCCCGCGCAACGTAGAAAAAGTTTAAGATACTTGGGCCATCCAGTGCAGCTTCTTCAGGAGAACCAGGTTCAGCCTCCCAATGTGGCGCAAGAACCGTTTCAATTGTCTTACCCATCTCGATGAATTCATCCGTGTTGTAGCCGGGCGGTGGGAGAAGCACACCCATTACCAAGTTTCGATTTCCTTCAGGAAGGTATTCTGCCTTTGGAAGCAATACAAATCCTGTCCCAATTGCTAATATAATGAGGCCTGCAACGAGCGCGACACGACGAACAATTCCACCACATAACCAATACACCAATTGCGCAAGCTTATCCGGAATAAGTGTCGTGCTATAACGCACGCTCCCACGCTCCAACACAGCATCTCGAGATTTCCCGTCGCCTCTTACACTTGACGTTGTAAGAATACGTGCTGAAAGCGTCGGGACAACCAGAATCGACACCAACAGGCTAAGACCAACACCTGCACTAATGGCAATAGCAATATCGCGAAAGAGTTGCCCTGCTTGTTCCTCAACGAAAATAATAGGGACAAACACTGCAATCGTAGTCAACGTACTTGCTAGTACTGCTCCCCACACTTCAACCGTCCCATCATAAGCTGACTGAAACAATGACTTTCCAGATTCACGATGACGATAGATATTCTCCAACACCACGATAGCATTGTCGACAAGCATCCCTGCAGCAAACGTCATGCCCGCTAAACTTACCACGTTTAAGTTACGACCTAATACCCATAACATGATGAACGTCCCCATAATGCTAATTGGAATCGCAACCCCCACTACCAAGGTACTGCTTCCAGTTCGCAAAAATAGAAACAAAACCATAACCGCAAGAAGACTGCCGAGCACCAAGTTCTGCTTGACAAGATCAAGGGAACTATTGACATAAACTGTTTCGTCATAGACTTGATAAATGTGCAGCCCTTGAGTATCTAATGCGCCCTCGTTCAACTCAGACAATGCCTCTTTCAAACCATCCATTGTGTCAAGAATATTAGCCCCAATCTCTCGGATGGCATTAACAGCAATTGAGGTTCTTCCCATCTCTCGAACCACCGTTTGAGGATCTTTATATCCAACACGAACAATCCCCACATCACGAACATAAACAGGTGCCCCATCTATCTGCGCAATAATCACATTCTCAACAGCTTTTGGATCGGGATACTCCCCAACTGTTCTCACTACGTAACTGCGTTTCCCTTCATCAAAGTCCCCACCACTGTAATTACGATTTTCTCGATCAACAGCCTGTGCAAGCTGCAATATTGTGACCGCCCGAGCCGCAAGTTTAGCGGGATCAACAAGAACCTGTATCTCACGTTCTTTCCCTCCATAAACATTTGAAATTGCAACTCCAGGAACACGTTCAAATCGTGGTTTCACTCTATCTTCAACAAAGTTACGCATGGTCTGAATATCTACAGAATTTCCTTGGAGTGGCTCGACAATAAACCATCCAATTGCACTACCACGAACATCAGCACTTGTAATAACAGGCTTGTCCACATCGATTGGATACTCTTCAACCTGATTCAATCGGTTATCAACTCGCAGAAGAGCTGTGTCCATATCCGTACCAGCCGGGAACCTCAAAACAATTCGCCCACTTCCATCTGAACTTTCACTGAACATCTTCTCCAGCCCTTCAACTCCTCGAAGCTCCTCCTCTTGCTCATCGATAATTTCTCGTTCAACTTCCTGAGGACTCGCTCCAAACCAGGCTGTCTCAACTGTAACCTCTGGCTTTTCAACATCAGGCGCAAGTTGAATTGGAAGACGCAGCATGGAAACGATCGCAAACAATGCAATAAAAAGCACCCATACAGATACACTCACCGGGTTTCGGATTGCAAAATCAACAAGTTTCATGGAGTAATGGTGGCACTAACTCGATGGTTTGAAATCCAGAATTATACTTACGTTTCCTTAGCATAATACTGTAGTGAAATCGTGTCGCACGACACTACTGAATAACCGTAACTTTCTGTCCAGTCGATAGACGTTCGTTTCCCTGAACAACAACATCCATCCCTTCACTGAGATCTCCAGTTACTTCAACCAAGTGATTGACGTGTTGGCCTGATTGAATAGCCACTTGCGTAGCCACTCCCTCATCGACAACAACAACAAACTTCTCTCCTCCTCGAAGAACTACCGCATCTTTTGGAAGCAACATCGCATGATAAGGCTCTCCAACTGTTAGCGTAATTCTTGAAAACATACCGCTTTTAATGAGTCCATCAGGATTAGGAATATCAATTTTAATTGGGAAAGTTCGCGTCTCTGGATTGGCCTGTGCAACGATAGAAAAAATCTTCCCGGTAAACTCTCTAAGTGGCACGGCATCAAAACGCACGACGACAAAATCAGCAAGTTTCACTTCATTTACATAGCGCTCCGGAAGCGGCACCTCAACTTGCACATGTGACAAATCAAGCATCTCCACAACAGGTCCGCCTTTTGCAACCCATTGCCCAAGCTCAGAGTATTCTTCGATAATCCACCCATCAAACGGAGCAAGAATCTTCGCCATTCGCAATTGGTCTTGATACTCCCGAATCTTCGATTCCTGTTGAGTTAAGCGCTCATAAAGAGCCAGCTCTTCAGCCTCGTCGTCCTCAAATTGTTGCCGAGATGCCGTACCCGTTCGAAACAATTCCCGCGTACGGTTAAGCTGAAACTTTGCCTTACGATACCGCGCAATCGCTTCCCGGCGTCTCGCCACTGCTTCTTTCATCTGAATTTCAATAGTGTCAGTCCGAAGACGCGCAAGCAATTCACCCTTGTGAACAAGATCCCCTTCATTCAAAGGATATTCTTCAACCAACCCTGCAATTTCACTTGCAACAAGGCTCCGTTTCAAGGGTTCAACAGTTCCAACAAGTGTGACAGACTCTTGAACCTCTTTAAGAAGTATCGATGAAATTTTGACAGGCGAGGAGTGTGGCCACCGAGAAGACTCCACAGCTTCCTGTTGCTGACAAGCGCCCATTAGGAGAGAAAAAAGAATAAGCGCCACTGTAACACGTAGGGTACTGACTATTACGTTTACAATTACCATTATATCGAACTCACCACGTAACCTAGTGTTCTCAGTCAAGGCTCTCCTTGAAACATTGACAACAAAAAAATCCTAGGCAGAAACGAATCAACATGCCGCAATTGCAACCACACTATTAAGGTGAATTTAGACGAGGAGCAAGAATCTGACCCAAACCAGTACGCCAGATGGGTCAAGTGGTAAAAAAAGTCAAGTGTTCGATGGGGTAGAACTAGAAGTCTCGTGTCGCGAAGCTGTCGGATCAGATTGCGTGTCTGTACCTTGATCTGCACTTGATACGTCAGCATTCACGTCAATCGCTGGTTCATCATGGACGGAGCGTTTAAATCCCTTAATTGCTTTTCCAATCCCCTCACCAAGTTGAGGAAGCTTCCCCGCTCCGAAAATAACAAGTACGATGAAAAGAATGAGGATAAGCTCTGTAAACCCTAAACTTCCGAACATGATAAGTCTCCCTATTTGACTGGCTTAGACAGGCACACCAGCTTGGCAGTATAGGTCAGCAACACCAGAAAAGCAACAAAACCTCGTCACTGGCAACATACTATGGCAACATTCGAGATCAACCCCTGAATATTGTGCTCTCCAGCAGGGTGATGAGGGAAAAGCAAGCAGACAATCAAGAACTCTCCCACCGTACCAAGCCTTCATACACCACTTGTGCAGCACACCGTGTTTCGTCGACGATCTCTGGCGGATCATGGTCAACGGAAACATTTTCAATAGTATCAAGCACCTCCTCCTCAGTAAGTGGACCGGCGGGAAGCGCATCGACTACTCGTTTCACAAATTCCACTACATCAGATGTTCCGCCCATGAGGTTTCTAACCAATTCCATCAACGGCACTTCTATTCTCTCTCGAGTGACTGGACCCCAAACATCACACACACCAACATTTTCCAGCGAGAGTGCGTTTAAATAAGGACTGTCCTCACCATGCTCACGTTGCACCGCACCAAAGACTTTGCGAATACGAATGGCGAGTGCCTCTAACTGCCGGGCCTTAGCTCGTATCTGCGGACCCTCAATCTTGTCATCCTTCAGACTAAGAAGGCCCGTGCTTAACCTGAGCAACCCAGTAGCCATAAATTCGACGTACTCCAACGTCAAAGGCCGTTGCCGCAATGTCATAGACCTCAAATGTCGCTGTTCAGAAGAATCATCATGAACAATCAACGCATTAGGTTTGCTATATTCACGCGCCGAAAACTCATCCTCCGTGGTAGAATAATATACTCCGACTCCTTCACGCACAGCCCTCGCAACACTTTCCAGTACTCGTCGCTTAAATTCTCCTACTGAAAGGGAATATTCCTTAGCCACGGGCACAATCCTGGAAGGTACAACAATAACTCCCGCGTATACTCATAAACATACAAACACTCAACATCAAAAACTATCAACACCGAAATCATGCCCACTACAACTCAAAAGAACCAGGCATTTGAAAATGGCCTATGTAATATTTGTAGTCATTAGAGAAAATTGCTGCTCCAGAAAAGATTGTTTTGTTCTTTACTTTACCATCCTGATGAAAAGGAAGGGATCTAGGAACACGCGTGCATACATGAACACTCAACACCATATTGTGGGAGAGCTAGGCAACAGACTGAATAAGCGTATCTATAAGAGGCCACTTATTACAGAATCTATTTTCGTGCCATGTCTGTGCTAAAAAGTTCTTAGCGGTGATGGTATCAAATACATCATTCCATCGTCACCCCCAGCCATCCTAGGATCTAACTTTGAGCATATCCATCCTGAACTTGTCCCTCGTCATAACCTATGCTAGATTGCTCCTCAGAGCAAACAAGAGACAAAGCCCTCCACAACAAAACGACGGCAGACTCAGAAACAGATCATGGTTTCTGTTCATTCGCCCTTCTCCACCAACACAGGGGACTATCGGGGAATCAGAGTTTTTCACCATTATAAAAATGAAATATGATCCTCAAATAATTGAAGCCCGATGGCAAGCTTACTGGGCCAAACATGGCACATTCAATGTCGAGGACAATCCCAGTCAGCCAAAATACTACTGCCTTGAGATGTTTCCCTATCCATCGGGACGCATTCACATGGGACACGTCCGAAACTATACGATTGGAGACGTTCTTGCAAGATTTCATCGGATGAATGGATTTAACGTTCTCCATCCAATGGGGTGGGATGCCTTCGGATTGCCTGCCGAAAATACCGCAATAGAGCAAAACATCCATCCAGTCGAATGGACTCAGACCAATATTACCTCTATGCGCACTCAATTGAAGCGCATTGGCCTCTCATATGACTGGACTAGAGAAATCGCGACCTGTAATCCATCTTATTACAAATGGAACCAGTGGATATTTCTCAAAATGTATCAACGCGGTCTAGCCTATAAAAAGCGTTCTCCGGTCAACTGGTGCGAATCATGTAAAACCGTCCTTGCCAACGAACAAGTGATCAACAATCTCTGCTGGCGCTGTTCCTCTGAGGTGTTTCCCAAAGAACTTGATCAATGGTTTTTCAAAATCACCGCCTATGCTGAGGAACTCCTCTCATCCTGTGACTCCCTTACGGGATGGCCACAACGTGTCTTGGCCATGCAACGGCATTGGATCGGAAAAAGCGAAGGCATTGAAGTTGATTTCAAAGTTGTTGATGCTTCTCCTAATCTCCAACCAATCCGTATTTTTACTACACGCCCAGATACAATTTTCGGTGCAACATTTATAAGCGTAGCACCTGAATCTCCCTTAGTTGACCTATTGATCAAAGGCAAAAATAACGAGCAAGAGATTCGCGAATTTGTGACTCGTATCAGTCGTCAAGATCGCAGCACTCGCACTGAAACCAGTTCAGAAAAAGAAGGACTGTTCACCGGATGTTATGCCAAAAATCCATTGACAGGTGATGCGATTCCAATTTGGATTGCTAATTTCGTGCTTTATGAATATGGGACGGGCGCAATCATGGCCGTTCCAGCACATGACCAGAGGGATTTCGAGTTCGCACAACAGTACAAACTCCCCATACGACTTGTCATCCAAAATCCATCTGGCACCCTCGACCCTGACAATCTCACAGAGGCGTATACTCAAGAAGAAGGATATCTCGTTAACTCGAATAATTTTTCTACCCTTCCTGTTAAAGAAGGGAAGAGCAGAATCACTCGCTGGATTGAAGAGAAAGAACATGGAACAAAAATAATTCACTATCGCCTTCGTGATTGGGGCGTGTCTCGACAGCGCTATTGGGGAACCCCAATTCCAATGATTATCTGCAAAAACTGTGGTCTACTCCCCGTGCCAGAACAGGACTTACCTGTAGTACTCCCTTTAGATGTTCCATTTACTGGAAAAGGGGGTTCGCCACTCGAAGACATTGCTGAGTTTTCCCACATCACCTGCCCGAATTGCGGAAATCAAGCCACACGAGAATCCGATACAATGGACACCTTTGTAGATTCCTCATGGTACTTTTTGCGCTACACTTCGCCTCACCAACAAGATCTTCCAGTCAATCCAACTGCAAGTGACCGTTGGATGGCAGTCGATCAGTATATAGGAGGAATCGAACACGCGGTTTTGCATCTCCTGTATGCACGGTTTTTCACCAAAGTTCTTCGAGATCTCGGACTGATTACCGTGAGTGAACCATTTGCCAATCTACTCACGCAAGGTATGGTGTGCAAGGAGACCTACCACTGCCCAAAACACGGTTTTATCCTACCAAGTGATGCGACCGACACTCACCATTGTACGCACTGCGCCAGCACTGTTTCAGTTGGGCGAATCGAAAAAATGTCCAAGTCAAAAAAGAACATTATCGACCCTGAAGCTTTGATCAGCCGATATGGAGCAGACACAGCCAGACTCTTTTCGCTCTTTGCCGCACCTCCAGAAAAAGACTTGGAGTGGAGCGATGACGGAGTCGAAGGTGCAGCACGATTCCTCAATCGTGTTTGGCGTCTTGTCTCTGAGTATTCAGAGGTTCTTAAGAGTCTAGATCCAAATTTCGTGCAAGACATGGTCAATGAGATGCCGCAAGCATCACGCAATTTACGCCGTCAGGTCCATCATCGCATCTGCAAAGTAACACAAGACATCAAACGTGAATTCCAATTTAACACCGCTATTAGCGCTATTATGGAACTTGTCAATATACTATATGCATTTGGATTCCCTATAACCACCACAATTAAGAAAAACTCGAAAACTCTTGGAGTCATGAAAGAAGCGATTAATGCGCTGATAATGCTCTTGTCACCATTTACCCCTCACATCGCTGAAGAAATGTGGGCCGCATTGGGTAATGATTCACATGTTCTTCATTCTTCATGGCCACAATATGATCCCACGCTCCTTCAGGAAGAACCTTTGACAATTATTCTTCAAGTCAACGGAAAAACTCGAGGAAAGCTTGAGGGCATTTCTCATGACTGGACGAAAGAACAAGTTGTTGAAAAGGCACGAAAAGAACCAAAAATGGATTCTTGGCTACAAGGAAAGACAACTCGCAAGGTGATTTATGTGGAACACAGACTCGTTAATTTCGTTATCTAGCAAGATGTTAAAAGAGCATGTCTTGAGTTTTTTTAATAAGGCCGCTAACACCATTCCCCTAAAACCTTCAAAGCCCGGCAATCAATTAGGGCCAAAAACATTGATCATCAAATTTTCTATCATCTTTCTGTTTATTGCCTCTGGATGCGGCTACCACCTCGGTCACGGAGTGAAAAATCCAACAGGATCAACTCTGTATATCGACGTCCCAATGTTTCAGAACAAAACCACTGAACCTAAACTTGGATTCTTGGTCACTCAGAGCATCAAGGACGCAATGTTGAAAACTCCTGGCATTCAAATAGTCAACGATGCGGAGAATGCAGATATTGTCCTTCGAGGAAACATCATCCGCTACCGCACACGAACCACAGCGTTTGATCAGCGTGCTGCAACTGAAGAAGATGTAGAACTTTCAATCGTCATTCAAGCAGAAGACCCTAGTAAAAACGAACCCCTCTGGCGTGAAACAATCAAAGCTAGCGCAGCATTTTACCTAGGCCCAGATTTAACACTAAATCGATCGGTACAAGACCGAGCAATCGAGGAAGCTACCGCGTCATTTGCGACTATCCTTGTCGGCCAACTTCTCGACCGACACGAAGCCCAACAACACCACGACAAAAAGAATAACGCCAAAAAATAAGGCATTATCGTGGCCATCCCGCAACAGAAGACAACACCTCACGCGTTTCTTTCACAAATACAAAAAGGCACCCCATCACCAGTCTACCTCTTTCTGGGAGAGGAAAGTTTTTTTCTTGATGCGTGCCTTACTGCACTCAAGAAAACAATAATGCAAGATGCTGAAGAGGCATTTAACTATGATCTCGTTTTCGGAGAACATACCGATGCGCAGGAAATTATCGCGGTTTGCAGAACCCTACCGATTGCGACATCACATCGCCTTGTAGTGGTGAAACACATTGACAAACTTCGTTCCAACTTTTTCGATGCCCTCCAAGCCTACGTACTGGACCCAGTACATAGCACATGCCTAGCATTGATTGGAACCAAACTAGATGGCCGCAGCAAAGCAGCTCAAACTCTTAAAAAATCTGCAGTTGTGGTTGAATGCACACCATTATCAACTAGAGACATCCCAAGATGGATAAGACAATACAGTTCCACCATTGAACTACACATTGATGAACCAAGCATTGCTTTCCTAACGAACGCTTGTGGGCAAGATCTCTATACTGTTAAGCACGAGTTGGATAAGCTTGCAACCTACCTTTTGCCTCATACACATGCTTCCCTGACAGATGTTCAGGCAATACTCGCAGCAGAATCAATTGAGTCTGTCTTTGAAATTTGCAATGCTATTGGGCGCCACGACCAAGCTTCTGCTCTACACGTTATGCGAGCTACAATTGAAGCAGGTGAGCCTCCATTACGACTCCTCGCACTCCTCGCCACTCAGTTTCGCCAACTCTGGAAAATAAAATCATTAGCACAGAGTACAAATAAACCAAACCTCTCCTCTGATACATTGGCAAAGACTGTCGGCATTTCATCATTCCGCGTAAGATCCCTACTAGCACAGGTGGGGCAATTCACTACTAGTGACCTGCGGACTGCCTTTGAAAAAATTGCTTCAGCTGATTCCCGCCTGAAAGGATTTGGTGGACAGACACCCATGATTATTCTCGATGTCCTCGTAATTGCCCTATGTCGTCGAACGACATAAACCAAAGGCAGGATGCTATAAGAAAAGCCCTAGCTCGACGACGGAGTCAACGCATTTGCCGCCCGCGCAAGACGCGATAATCGTCGAGATGCAGTATTTCGATGAATGACCCCTTTTGATGCTGCCTTGTGTAGGGCAGCCTGAGCCGCATGAAGCTGTGTTTTTACCGCATCCCCGTCTTTCTCCTGGATAGCAGTACGAGCTTTCTTAACAACCCCTTTGACCCTCGAGAGAACAGCCTTGTTTCGAAGACGACGCTGCTCAGCCTGCCTAGCACGCTTAATTGTCGATGTATGAACTACTGGCATTAGGTATCCTTTCCATTATCTCTCGCACCTGTTACTGCTGATGCATGCACTTTAATATATTGTTTTATCGCCTACCCACCCAATGTGATCATTTCTATTTTTTTCTGCTGTCGCGGATTATACCCTTCTGAAGAGTTAAGTGCCTCCAACCGTTCGTCTGAGTACCGATCTGATCGTTTTCCCCAAACCGATGTGATGACCTCGGAAACGGCCTCATCTGTTACACCACTCCGCAGCATCGTCTTGAGATCAAAGCCATCGTTTGAGAACAAGCACGTTACGAGTTTCCCATCAGCAGTTAAACGAACTCGTGTACAATGAGTGCAGAACGGTTCAGTCACTGATGCAATAAATCCTATATCTCCACGCCGATCTAGAAACTCATATTGCATAGCTGGATCGCTGGGTTTCTCACGGTCTCCATTGTGCATAGGATACACAGATTGAATCCGTTCAAATATTTCATTCTTAGAGACAATCTTACTCGAACTCCATGCGTTTGCATTCCCTACATCCATATACTCAATAAACCGTAATGAAAATCCATGTTCCCGACAGAATTCCACCATCGAGATGATCTCGTCATCGTTGACACCGCGCTCCACAACCATATTAATCTTAATTGGCGTAAAACCGCACGCTTTTGCAGCAAAAACTCCATTGAGCACTTTTGTCAAATCATCTCGTTTGGTTACTCTTTTAAATTTTTCCTCATCTAATGTATCTAAACTGATATTGATACGACTTAAACCCGCAGAACGAAGGGCGGCAGACTTCTCGACCAATCTAGATGCGTTCGTAGTCAAACAAACGTCGGAAAGGCCAGGTACCTCACCAAGCTGCATAATCAGACTTTCAAGTTGAGAGCGCAAGAGCGGTTCCCCTCCTGTCAACCTCACCTTACTTACACCTAACTGAACAAAGAGGCGCGTAAGTCGAGTAATTTCTTCGAAGGTAAGAAGTTCTTCTCGGTCAATCCAAGTATACTCATCGAATGGCATACAATACGTACACCTAAAATTGCATCTATCAGTGACAGAAATTCTGAGATCCGAAAGTCTCCTATGATAGAAATCCGTAAGCATCACGGGTGCTGCTCCACCCACACTTCCCCAGTGGAAGTTTTCTCAAGTTTCCAAATAGGAGTGATTTGCTTCAGTTCATCGATACACCACTGACAGGCTTTGAATGCATCCGCTCTGTGTTCGGCACCGACAACAATCAACACAATGTTCTCACCAATATCAATGTCCCCATAGCGATGAATAATTAGAACCTCACGGATATCAAATCGCGTAAGAGCACACTCACGAATTTTTCGTAGTGTTTTCTGTGCCATCCCTTCATAGTACTCGAACGTAATTCTCGACACATCCCTCCCTTGAGAGCGTTCCCGTGCAATCCCCAAAAACACATTGATTCCACCAATCATCTTGGAGCTGTTTCGAACACGATCGATTTCCTGATCAACGGAAAAACTTTCCCGCTGTACGCGAACCAACACAGACTCACCTTCTGCAAGAGAGAGAGTGTCCATCCCTCCTGCAAAGGGAGGAAGAAGCGCAACTTCATCCTCGGGATGAATAGTCATTTCATCCGTTGCAATCTCGTGATTTACTGAAATCATCACCTTATTCTCTCGAATAAGCTCTCCAAGTTGAGGAAATTTGTCCGTAAGTTCGCATACAAGATCTTTAACCGAACGATTCTTTTGGCTAGCCGGCCACACCACCTCGTCCGTCCCTCCGGCAAGGTCCTTCAATATCCCAAATAACTTAATTGTCATTACTACTCATCACAATTCCCAACCACAATCGACGCGCTATGCTCTCGCATCGACGATCGTAGATAGGTCCCTGATTTCCCGCCATCTTTGGACTGCAAACATACATCAGTAACTGTCATTCCACGATCAATCGCCTTGCACATATCATAAATTGTAAGCGCCGCTACAGAAACTGCAGTCATGGCCTCCATTTCTACGCCAGTTTGACCAGTTGTTTTGACTTCTGCAGTAATTAAAACATTGCAGAGCCCATCTGCGTTTGGTATCTCATCCTGTTTGAATGTCATATTGACACTCGTAATCAGCAGCGGATGACACATGGGAATGAGGTTGGGCGTTTGTTTTGCTCCCAGAATCCCCGCGACTTGCGCAACAGCCAATACATCACCTTTAGCAATCTTAGCACTCTGAATTCTGACAAGAGTCTCAGGTTGCATGAGAACGCGAGCCTGCGCCATTGCAGTTCGCGGAGTCATTGCCTTTGAACCCACGTCTACCATCCTGGCTCTGCCATCAGAATTTAAGTGTGTCAAATCGTCCATATTCATGGGTTGCACATAAAATTATTAAAGTTTGCATTATAAAAGGAGGTAAGATTTTCTGTCAAATTAGTCAGCTCACACGAAGATTTCCTTGACACACACAAAGCAGCATCCGTACGCTTGAGAATCACGTTGAGGGGATGAGATGGAACATTTACCTGATTTCACTATGCCAGATGCCAAATGTACAGCGGATGCGGAACTAGATCTTAGAGGCGTTATGTGCCCGTTTAATTTTGTTAAAACCAAGCTTCGGCTGGAAAGCATGGAGGACGGTGCTATTCTCATTGTTGACATTGATCATGGCGAACCATTGAAAAGCGTACCTACAAGTATTGAGATGGAGGGGCATACCATTCTCAAGATCGAGTTATTGGAATCTTTCGCACAACTCTGGGTACAAAAACGAATATCCTAGCTGGCCACTTCTGCTGCTACCAATAACGTCATTTCCCCTTTAAGATTACGCGTTTCAACACAACAAATAAGATCATCGATTGTCCCCCGGATGATCTCTTCAAACTTTTTAGTCAACTCACGCGCAAGCACAGCACGCCTAGCACCCATTACAGTTTTTATATCGACGAGTGTTTTCTCCAGACGATGCGGAGACTCGAAAATAATAAGGGTATATCCCTCTTTTTTGAGTACATCTAATCGTTTTAACCTTGCTGTACGACGCCTCGGAAGAAACCCCTCAAATAGAAACTTATCACTCGGCAAACCGGAAACTGATAAAGCCGCCAACACTGCAGACGCTCCAGGAAGCGGAACAACCTTGATACCACTTAGCACACACCGGGTAATGAGAAAGTACCCAGGATCAGAAATGACAGGCGTGCCTGCGTCGGATACCAAGGCAATATCTTGTCCATCTTGAAGCCGCTGAAGAAGAAGTGGAGTCTTGTGCTCTTTATTAAAGTCGTGATAACTGGTGAGAGTTGCGGAAATTTCATAATTATTTAAAAGCTTCTGAGTGTGCCGCGTATCCTCTGCTGCAACAATCCTTACTTCCTTAAGAATACGAAGAGCCCGCAGGGTAATATCCTCGAGATTCCCAATCGGCGTACTAACAATATAAAGCACGCCAGTAGAAGATTCCTCATTGTAATCTTCTTTAATCTCCCTCCGGTTCAGCTCCTCCATGCTGATGCGTGACTTTTTCTTCATCGAAGAGTTCACGCATGACTTGTTCCGTGTCTTCTGAGTCATCTGAAACAATAGGTAGTTCTCGTTGCCACAAAGGCTTTTTCTCTCCAGGCAATTCTTTCATACTTCCCCCTTTTCACATTACTCACTACGCTCTTGCACGCACCATTAATGCTCTGTTTGTGAGTTCAAAGTAAAAACACACTTCTCTCCATGTGAAACACGCACACTAAAGCACGTGATGCCAACTTGACTCACCAACATATTCTTGCCTAGAATAGAGCATGACGGTGCAGAGCACATGAGTCAGAATCTTAAACCACATCCAGACGGAACACCCTCAGAGTGGCTTGGAGGAGAAGCTCTTATTGGAGGACTTCCTCGTCAACGGTGGATAGACACCTTGCCGTCACTCACATCACGCATCGCCACGACGGGAGTTGCTTTAGTTTTCGTTTCTGGTTTGGTGTTAGGACTCGTTTCTAGCCTCTGGATCGTTTTGCCAAAAAAGCCTCGCGCGAGCACCTAGTATTCTTCATAGTCCAAAACACACTGACACCGATCCCTAGTTTGCCAAAATCGTAAAATCAGCATTACTGAAATCTGTAGCAATAGCCTGACCTGTCGCATCTTTCACAACAATCTTAACACGGACTGAAGCTGAGTTCACTTGAGGTACAGTCCAAAAATTATCTCCCCCAAACTTCACACACACATCAACTTCAACATCGGTAACTCCTTCTTCTATCGCGGTTCGTGTCTTTCGACACGGCGCGGGAGCACCCTCGACAATAACATCTTTAAATGTCCGACCACTATCCAAAGAATAACTCACGTCTACATGGTCCGCAACAACAATTGTCCTAGCGTTTTGCGCTCCTCCTTGTATCATTCTCCACCTAACAATCTGTTCATCTCCAGATCGCAACACCTCTCCACCATTTGGAGATTTCAGTCTTAGAACAGGCTGCATTGCAATATCCGTCGACGCTCCGTCATGCTCAACAAATGGAACTAGCTGATTAGCAGATAAGCTCTCAATATCAAACACCGCAGCAAGCCCAATAGCGGATTCTACGATTGCCGCAAATACAACATACAGGGTTAACCCGTCAGGCGTAACTGCGATAGCCCATGGATTCCGGTCCGTGACAATCTCGTTAGTCACCTGACCAGTCAGAGTATCAATAACTGAGAACGAATCGGAACCACTATTCGCGACAAACGCAAGATTGCCATCTGGATGAAACTCTACCCCTGACGGTCTCACACCAACATCAATGGTTGTAATAATCTCATCCGTTAACACATCAATAACACTAACACTCTGACCACCTTCATTATTACGGGCCACACCCGTCACATACGCCTGATTTAAGATTGGCATCATCCCAATTGCTACTGGACGCGAAAACGCCTGAGGCTGAAACTCTATGGTCTTAAGCACCTGATTCGTCGCAACCTCAATAATCGTCAACGTTGCAGGGCTTTCTTTTCCTTGCCGAGTAAGATGCCCAACATATACCTTTGTCCCATCTGGGGTTACCGCGATTCCTGTTGGAAATTCCCCAACGGGGATAGTCTCAAGAACCACGTGAAATGCAGGACTCTTTGGATCTACGTTGATGACAGAGATAGTATTGTCCAATTCATTAGACACATAGGCCCGTTTTCCATCCGGAGTCACTGCAACCCCAAATGGTCCATCCCCAACGCGAATAATATCACTCCCAGAACTAACGTCCCGCTTAATAACCTCGTTAAAACGGACAGTTACGACCGAAACTGAGTTATCACTAAAATTTGTAACATAAGCCCGTTTTCCGTTTGGTGCAAAGGTCACCGCACGTGGCAATTTCCCAATGCCAAACCGTTGATCAATGGTTCCAACATTCTGATGCACAATCGTATCAATCGCTTCTACATTCCGCACATTCCCCGTAACTGCAACATTGGGTCCATTGGTGATATAGGCAACAGCAGCCGCAAAGACTAAGCCACTCGGAGCTACAAGAATCATACTTGCTACAACAAGCCCCACAACACCACATCGGCAAATGTTCTGCACAATATTGGAAACATTCTCAGCTGTTGACATTGGTCGAATTCGCTTAATAAAGAGAGGACACTCCGGTCAGTTAGCCTTTTTAAGATATTTAAAGAACTCTGAATCAGGACTAATCACCAGCATCGACTGTTCATTCATTGTCTGTTTATAAGCTTCCATTGTGCGTGTAAAAGCAAAAAAGTCAGGATCCTGCTTGTAGGCAGTCGCGAAGATCGAAAACGCTGCCGCATCCCCATCTCCCATCAATTCCTGTGCGGTCTTGTCAGCCTCAGCAAGGAGAATTTCTCGCTCTTTCTCTGCGGACGAGCGAATTTTCTGTGCCTCCTCTTCTCCTTGAGATCGATACAACTTGGCCTCACGTTCACGCTCCGCCTGCATCCGAGCAAACACTGCTTTTTCGTTTTGATCTGGAAGATCGGCACGCTTAATCCGAACATCGAGAATCTCAATGCCATACGCTGAAGCTTTGCTCCCTGCAGCCTCGGTTACCGTTTTCATAAGCTCAGTCCTATTGAGCGAAACAATTTCTGTCAAAGTATGTTTCCCAAGCTCAACACGGAGCTCAGAGTAAATAATATCATCAAGACGGTTGAGTGCTCTCCGCTGTGTCTGAAACGCTTCATACACTTTCAATGGATCACGAATCTTCCACTTTCCATAGTTATCAATCCGAATCGTCTTCTTATCAAGCGTGATCACATCTTGAGGAGGGACATCGTAATCAAGAAGCCGCTTATCAAAATAATGCACATCCTCTATGAACGGAACCTTAAACTTCAACCCAGGCTCAGTAACCGTACTGATCGGTTTTCCCAAACGAACGACGATCGCGGTCTCGGTAAGATCTAGGATGAAAAATGGCGAAGCTCCCATCATCAATAGAACAACGACAGCTCCACCAATGCCAAGAATTATATTTTGTATGCTCATTGTCCTACATTACCTTTCGCACGTGTCCTTTGACCGAGTGGAAGATAGGGAAGAATACCATCTGCAAGTTTTCCTTCGATAAGAACTTTTTCCATCCTAGGTAATATTGCCTCCATCGTTTCAATATAGATGCGTTTTCGGATCACATCTTTTCCACGACGATACTCCTTAAGCTGTTTTATAAACCGATCTCCCTCACCCGCGGCACGCGCAACCCTTGCCTGAGAAAAGGCCTCAGCCTCATTGACAATCTGGGCTGCCTGCCCCTTCGCCCTTGGGATAATGTCGTTTTCATAACTCTGAGCCTGACGAATCAGCCTCTCACGATCTTCTTTCGCGCTGGCAACGTCTTTGAAGGCCGCAACAACTTCTTTCGGTGGAGAGACATCCTTCAACTGGACAGTTGTAATTTCAACCCCTGAGTTATAACCATCCAATATCTTCTGAGCTATCGCCTGAGTTTCGGCCTGAATCTGTTGTTTTCCAGTTGTCAGAGCATCATCAACATGAGTTTTCCCTAAAACCTCACGAATTGCAGCTTCACTACCTTTTTTTATAGTCGCCTCAACACTTGCCACGTTAAACAGATAAGCCTCAGGATCTTGAATTCGATATTGAACGACCGTTTCCACTTGCAAAATATTTTCATCACCAGTGAGCATCAACGCTTCGCGTGGCAAAACCTGTGCACGCCCACTGGGATCTCGACGGAACCCTATGGCAACGGGATGAACTTTAGTTACTTGAGGCTTATAGACTGTCTCAAAAACCGGCATACGAAAATGTGGGCCAGGATCTGTAACTCGAACCACCTTCCCAAAGCGCTTGACAACACCTTGTTCGTCTGGTGCCACGGTATAAAAAGCAGCCACGAAAAAGACAATGATTGATCCAAGTAGAATGAGGGTTTTTAGCCCCTTGATGGGTCCACCACCACCTGTCAGACGCTCAAATTTCTTTAAAATGTCCTGCAACGGGTTGTCGGACTGCCCCCATTGATCACCTTGCTGCCACGCCATACACAAGCCTCCCTATTCAGACTATTCACATTTTAGAGAACTTCAACATAGCAAAATGCTAGTCCTCTTACAAGCAGCACTTCTGGAATCAAGAAGAGATTCGTTGAGGTTCTCTAGGGAATGGGCTATACTACGACCATTACGTACCCTCCAGTGCGTGTTTGAGGTCGTTCTTTACTGTTCTTTCTGCCAGAAAAGGCGCCCTCAGCACCTAAGTAGGCTCATTGGTCAAAAGAGTGTTGTGCCAGACTTAGGGCCACTGTAGTGTGCAAAAATAACGAGGGAACCGAGGCTTCGTCCGTGCCGCCTTAGCAACAGATCGGAAAGGAGTTTGAATACGAATGACCACTCCCATAGGTAAAATTGTTGTCTTGCCAGCCCTCTTCACCGAAGCGGGAAATAAACCAATCACGACACTCCAAGCAACTGGATGTGAGATCGTTCAAAACTCGTCCCGTCGAGATCTCAGTGAAGACGAAATTATTGATCTTCTGGACGGAGCAATTGCGCTAATCGCTGGAGAAGAACCGATTAGTCGCCGGATTATAGAGCAGGCCAGGGACCTCAAAGTAATTTCCAAGTTTGGAGTCTCCACGGGCAATATTGATATGGATATGGCAAGAGAGCGCGGAATCGTGGTGACATTTACCCCTGGGGCTCACCAGATATCAGTAGCAGAATTGACGATCGCTCTCATGTTTGGTCTTGCAAGAAGCATCCCTCGCATGGACCTTGATATCCGAAGGCAAAAATGGTCTCAACCTACGGGAATTGAGATTATGGGAAAAACCTTAGGAATCATTGGTGTCGGACAATGCGGAAAAGAAGTTGCAAAGCGAGCTGTAGCAATCGGTATGAACGTCCTAGGATTTGACCGTTGCCCAGACGAAAAGTTTGCGGACCAGCATGGCATTGAATATGTCCTTGCAAATCAACTTCTGAAAGAATCTGATTTCATCACTATACATCTTAAACTTGGACCTGACACGGTTGGGTTTCTCACCCGAGAACGCGTCCATCGCATAAAACAAGGCGCATTTTTGATTAATTCCTCCAGTCTGGAGTTTATTGATGAAGATGCTGTGTATGAAGCGCTTAAGGCCAAACGACTCCGCGGCGTAGCATTTGACATCCACACACCAGAACCACCACTCGGGCATTTATTCCTTGAATCCGATAATGTGATTATGACAGCACGCGCAGGATCCCGTACAGAGGAAACAGTGCAACGACAAGCACAAATGGCTGCGAAAAACACACTTGATGCTCTACAAAACAAAAAGCCTATTAACTCAGTTGCGCTCTAAGCTACAACATCAAACCGTTGGATGAGCCATGACAAGTCTTCTTGGCTATACCCAATCCGCCATTCCTCATTTTTACAACATGAACAGCACGACGACACACAAAACCCCGAGGCAAAAAGGGATCACGCTCACGCCAAACACATGTCTCATCGCACAACTCGATTTGCAAGCCTTTGCAGGTTTATACACGAACTCATATGCAAGAATTAGGTTTATCAGACTGTAGAGTAATATCCGTGCTACTTGTGGCCATGACAGCGCTTCCCCTGCAATAACGACAGCAACCCAATACCCACTTACCCAGTGAATGATTATAATTCCACCGGTGAGGAGCTTCTTCAGCATTGCTGTCTTAAAGTTAGAGCAAAGACGAGTCGAGACATAGCAGATGACCCATCAACATGGCCTCATATATGGCGCTTAACAGCCTGACCGGTTTCTACACACTCCACGCAATGCTGACACACTCGTGGTCGCCGCTTGAAATACTTAAACGCACCTGAAGCCAGACATGCATAATGAACAAATTGATCACATATAGAGCACCTAGCCCACCCTCCAGAGAAGAACGTAATTCGCCGATGAAAAGGTTGGGTACATACCACGCAAGACGTATCGACAATGTTTAACGATAAATCATGATAATTCGACTTCTTCATATCCTTGATACCCTCACGATTGTAGGTCAAAAACAATGAGATCTAGACGCACTATGTTAGACAATCCTCATTCAACTTTCGAGTCACCAAATGAAGTGTCACCGAAACTGTACGCAACACAACACATTTACACTTGGCCTAACTCTCTTCAGCAGCTGAGTACAACAATTAATCATCCCACCATAGCATAACTTTCCTTCCACGGCCGCACATATTACAACGTGGGGTTACTTGCGTAAAGTGGATGCCTTCTTGATTTGAGTTTCTGTGGCACGTAATGATATATTCTCCGAGTGAATATTATGGAGAAGTCAGTGGAACTACAATAAAACTTTGAGGAAGGGAATGCGAACGTGACGACTGCTCAAAAAAACGTGCCAGATCGAATAATAGATGTAGGGCCTGCCGGGTTTTTAGTACCGTCAGCAATGTCGCTTGGAGTAACCCACCCAGATTCAGGATTTGGGCTTCTATATGGACACCATGCACCAGAAGACACAGTACTGGAGGAAATGGCACGACAGCTTCTCACGCGCAAAAATCCCACCATTTTCCCCGGTCCATTGTATTTGTGGGCATGGAATAACGAATGGATGGCAAAAGCACAGGCGATGTTACGGCTTGCCGCTGAAATTCCAGGAGTATCAATTATTCCGATGCCTGATTATCGTCCCAAATATCCTAAAATCGACCCAGAAGAAGCGATTAATCCAAATCATCCTAACTTAACGATCAATACTAACAAAATAGAAGTAGCCTTATTCATTGGCATTCATTGCCATTACGCGAACCTCGGACTCCGTATGGTACGCATGGGGACAAATTGCCTAACGATCGGGTGGTGTCATGATATCCATGAAGATGCCATGTTGAGCGCACAGGATTTAGATGTGTCAAAATTTGATCATATGATTAAGATTATCAGGAAGGTTCGTCAAGAACTTGGAATCACGATGCCAACCGATGGAAAAACTATCCGACTTACAACGACACAAAGCAATGCCAACAATGGGGAAGAATCACTATCACCACTAGCCTGCCTTGAAGAAACAGGAGTGTCCACTAAATAGCCAAACCAAAATAATTTTTCCTCTTTCAATGGACACCGATGATTTCCAGGTCTAGAGGTTATTCTTCCCGCATATCCATTTGTTTTTGGATAGGGCCACGGCTTGCTCTCTTCCTATCGCTATAGAGTATGCAACTTGGATTCATGCAATCTTAAAAATATCGAATCTCGCTTACATGATATTCCCTGTCCCATCTGCGCTGAACATTCATTTCAGGTTGACCTTCGAGCCAATAAGAGCAGTGACATACACACATTTTACTGCCGAAAATGCCGATATTCATTTCCAGTTTATATAGATGCTGCCCTCTATTTAGAAAGCCAGCCAGATATGCTTGAGTGGTTTAAATCCGTTACATGCCAAGAATGCAAAAAGCAAGGAGTTATACTCAACTACCGAGTCCAAGCCTCAGTCAAGAATTCATACCATCTTGTCACCTGTGCGCACTGTACGCATCCATTTGTAGAACGTGCAGCAATGGACGCCTTCGAGTAAAAGACAAACACTATTCCATTCTCAGTTCTAAACAATAATGAGCCCATCCGAGAATCACCGGATGGGCTCATTATTGTTACGAGCAATAGTATTTAGCAAGTAACTTACGTGTTTTTCATAAAGTGCTTAACAGCTGATGGATCAACTGGATCTTTATCTTACATCGCCTTTGGCACAACAACCGTTGACTTCTCTTTTAGCGCCATCACAATTTCATCACGAATCATTTCCACGGGCATTGACATGCCGCCATAGACATGCGGCCCATAGACAACTTTAGCATCAGAATAACCCGTAATTGCAGCAGCAATATCCTTGGCCAACCAACCAACGTAATTGAACTCAGGAACAACAATAAGCTTTGTGTGTTTACAGATTTTTCTGAGTTCCTCAGTTGGGAAGGGGCGTAACGACGCAATTTTCACAAACCCAGCCTCAATCCCTTCTTCAGCACACAGTCTAACAGCCTCTCGCGATTGCGCCGCAGCACTCCCAGACGCAATAAGCAAGATCTCTCTGTCTTCATTCTCAGTCTCAATAAGACCTCCCATGTAGCGGTGAATGTACTTTCGTGATCGTTCGACCGCAGCCCATATCTCCTGCTGCCACACTGCATGGATGTTATAAGCCATAAAGTTACTTTTTTGAACAGGAGCATCACGCGAAAGACGTGCTGGAGGATTTTCGGCATCCAGCACAGGAACCGCACCACCATAGGGATCCCGTGGCGGAAGTTTTAACTCCCGTGGCGTGGTATACACATACCCACGAGCATGCGTGACAAAGAATCCGTCGCAGCACACACCAACTGGGAGCGTAATCTCATTCTGCTCACCGATAATAAAACCCTTCATTATGTAGTTGAAAAGATCGTTTTGATTCTCCGCATGAAACACAATCATCCCACAGTTCAACAGATAAGCAATCTCAATATTATCAGGCTGAATCGCAAGAGGCGCATTAACGACACGACAGGTGAACATCGCAACTGCCGGCAAACGATGCCCCGGCCAAGAGGCAATGGGCTCAAGCCCCCTAATAGTCCCAGGACCTGCGGTCGCGGTAAAACATCTGACGCCAGCCCGTGACGCTCCAGCCATCGCCGACATAACCCCATATTCCTCTTCGCCACGATAGTAGTCCTTGATGTACCCTTCCCCATATAGCACACCGACTAATTGCATTGTCTCGCTTTGTGGCGTAATAGGATATGCTACTGAAAAATCAATATTAGATCGCCGAACAGCTTCTTTAGCAGCTTCACTCCCAGTAATAAACTCCCGTTTCCGCTCCGCTTCAAAAAACATGTGATGGGGCGTAACAACTCTCTGTTTTTTTGCCTCCCCATGAGGATCAATCTTCTCCTCAACAGGTGAAGAATCCACACCACTTGTAACAGGGTCCCCCTGTGGATTCGTTTTTTCTTCGCCTTCTAACTTTTCGGCCATAATTAATCCTCTACCTGCTCTGCAGATCTTACTCTCTCGGCAACCACCCCATTTTCGGTGTACTGCATCCCAAGAGTCGTAGCAACTTCCGGTATTTTATCAATCATCTCTAACTTGATCGCATTATGTTTTGCCATGGTTTCACAAACCCATACACAAATCGCACAACCCTTACATCGATCCACGGATACGTAGGCAGACCCATATTTCGAACCATTCTCCGCACCGAGTCCTTCGTCATATTGGATCGTATTGGCTTCAGGGCAATATTGCGTACACAACCTACAACTAGTGCTAGAACAAATATCCTGATCTATATCTGCAACAAGATACATTTCATCGCTCCTATGCGAGAGCTTTCATTGATTGCTTCACATCTTTAGGTTTCCAACCATGTTTCTCGGCGTACTGATACGAAGCTCTGAGAACATCAATGTTTTTATCGATCAAATCCTGTTTTTTCTTAAACTTCTTTTCAACAACACTGTCAAGAGCAGCGGTACCACCAGATACCACAAAACCCTTTCCAAGAAACCGCTCTTTCACAGCCTCCGCCATCGAATCAAGGTCCGCAAGCCCCGTAATCGCACCAATCGCACCAACCATTGCCATATTGGTAGCCAAATCTGTCCCAGCAACATCCAGCGCCATCGTATAAGCTGGGATGTAATACAAACTAACGTTTTTTTCCTCAAGTTCGCGTGTTTCGTCGGGCGGAAGAACCATAGGGGCATCAGCATTTATCAAGCATACCCCATCCTGCTTCAGCCCAAAATAGAACGGCATGGTATATGACTTACCATGCGTAATCACTTGAGGATGAAAAATCATAATGATGTGAGGAAAGGTAATTTCACCAATCTCATAAATGGGTTCATTTGAAACCCTCACATAACTCTCGACTGGGGCCATACGTTTTTCTGATCCGTAGAATGGAACGATGGTACTTTCACCGCCAAACCCAAGAACAGCTGTACTGAAAATATGAGAGGCGGTGACAACACCCTGCCCTCCAAGACCCGCCATGCGAATATTAAACCGTTTTGACATCAGATCCCCTCACTTACACACTCGCTCTTATCACGACTACGCATTTCGTTTATCAACTCGCACTAACGTTCACCGGTTTTGGAAGATATTGTTTATAGCCATGCTGAGTTGCCAAATATTCTTTTGCTTCATCAGTAATATACTCCGAAAATGCATATCGATCCTTTTCAACATCTTTTGCATCCTGCATCACCTGCTCAGTTGGAATACCATATTCAATATTACACGAGGTGTACGCTTGAATATAGGTAGGGCCAACTTCACGTGCAATTAAAACCGCTTTTTTTATAACACTCTCTACCCTTTTGGGATTGTTGGGAACAACCGTAGCAACGTACGCGCATCCCGAAACCTTTGCCATACCCACCATATCCATTTTCTCAAACTGCTTCCCAAGCGGCGCCATTTTTAGAACCTGCCCTTTATTCGTCATTCCACTCTCTTGCCCACCAGTATTCCCATAGACCTCATTATCAAGCATAACCGTTGTAAACTTTTCCTTCCTAAACCAAGAATGGAGAGTGTTTCCAAACCCAATATCGGCTAGGCCACCATCACCAGCCATGACGACAACATCCTTTGGCTTGTCTCCAAACCTGAGTTTCAGACCGCGAGCCAATCCAGACGCAACGGCGTTAGTGTCCCCATAATTACCGTATACAAATTGAATAGCCGCTTGAGATATTGCAAGACGCCCACACCCAGCCGTCCCAACCATAACTGTGTCCTCAGGACTAGGCAAAGAGATGAAGGCAAGTCGAATAAATAGCGTCATAGCACACCCTGCACACATTGGGTGCTCTTCAAGAATTTCCTTAAACTGTCCTGCCTGAGTAACCGTTGTTTTCTTTCCAAATGGGCCATGATTAACCATGTCCCGATACTCCTTCGGCATCAGTTTTTCAAATCCAGGAGTGAATTTGACATATTCAAGACTCATTTTCCTACCCCTCCCAAGTGAAGCACCAAGTGCGCAATTGAAAACACCCACCCAAGCATCATCGTTGTTCCAGCTATAACCAAAATATGTACACTCACCCAAACGCTAACACTCTAAAGCACCAAAGCAC
>DCWI01000062.1:53242-83604 GCA_002328825.1 Nitrospiraceae bacterium UBA2166
AAAGCACCAAAGCACTCTATCAAAGGGGTTCCAAAAGTGTCAAACTGAATTCGCCCTGCTAGGTGGTGTTACTCGCCCCTACTTTGAGTTCGCACCAGAAGTCCCTCAAGTCCCCCAAACGCCTCATCCCAATACACCTCGAGGGTAAATATTTTATAGCATCGACGATAAGGCTTCCCTCCACTATAGATTGCCAGTTATAATCCTCCGAGCACAGCGGTGATAATTCATGATCGAAAAGTAACAATGTCTATACGCTACCCTCCAAAAACACAAGGTGTCCATCTACGTCCACAACCATCAGATCCGGTTACAAATAAAGAATGTCCAAAATTGATGAGTTATGGGCCGTGTGGAGGAGTGAGAGCCGGCGGATTCTGTGAGGTCTATCCCACAATGACATGCCCATGGGTCAGCATGTACAGTGAATTGAAAAAGATAAAAAAGCTTGAATGGATGCGACGGGTATGACGACTTACACAGACAAACATGCCGAAAGCGGCATTACCTCTCCGCTGCCAACCATTGATACATGGCCAAACCAGTTCCCTTCATATGAGATTGCCATTACAATCCCAGAATACACTTCGATTTGTCCACGTAGTGGCCTGCCTGACTTCGGAACCCTCACCATCACTTACATTCCAAATCGTCTCTGCCTCGAACTAAAATCTTTGAAGATCTACATTCATTCATACCGGAACCTGGGAATTTTCTATGAAAACGCCGTCAATAGAGTTCTCAAAGATGTTGTTGTGGCCTGTAATCCAACTCAAGCAACCGTTGTAGGAGAATTCACTGTTCGCGGGGGAATGCAAAGCATCATCACTGCGTCGCACAAAGCACCACACTGACTACGATCCCACAGTGCCTTTCTGACGCCATGCGGGTCCCATCACATAATCGAGAAAAAACGAAAGAAACACCCCAAGAAGAAATGCAACAACACCTGCAAACAACACGGCAGTCTGTAATGGCATATTACTTGGCTCATCTGGAGGAAGGGCGCGGTCAAGCAATTGTGTTGTTGGATCATCCTTGATTTCCTCGATTTTTGACTGCTCAAGCTGTGTCGTCAAAAGAAGGTAGACTTCTTCCTTAATTTCAAGCTCACGATTATAATGCCTAAGCTCTACCGCAAGGTCAGGAACACTAATCCACGCAGGATATAACCTATCTCCAGGTAACAACCCCTTCCCAGCTGGCCCCATTTCAATTTGCTTCAGCCTCTTCTGCAGTTGGACCAATTCAATTTGCAATCGCATAAGCTCCGGATGCTCAGGCTGAAGAGATGCCCCGCGAACCTTCAAGGTCACTTCAATCTTACTCATCCTGGCCTGGATATCTTTCGCTTCTCCCATGGCCCCTTCCATTTGGGAGTCAAGGAAAACGGCCATATTATCCAGCTGGAACTTCTTAATGTCATCCTCCGTCCGCCTCAACTCCTTGAGGTTATCAGTCAACCGCTCCTCGACAAAAATTCTGTTGCGCTTTGCGGAGGTAAGATTCATCGACTGATTCAGACGATCTAAACTAGTGACATAGTGATTGGCCAAATCCGCTGCTAATTTCGGATTATCAGCTTCAACAGCAATCGTAATCACTCCCTTATCACTGTCGATCTCCGTCATGCCTTGTAACCGACCAGCAGCACTGTGTACCGTCGCAGTTCCAAATTGGGTCATAAGGTCAAAATCTTTGACAATTTCTTCAGCCATTGTCCGCGATTCCAGTAATGCTAAGATCGTTTGGTAAGCAGAGGATGCTCCTCCACCTCCAAGCATTCCCTGAAGCATCGAGCCACCCCCAGAATTCCCAAATAGACCGGCTAAACTAACGCCCCCAGTCTGCGCAGGCAACATCATTGTAACCTGCGCTTCATACACCCTTGGCGCTTTAATCGATAGGATCATTGCCACAAGCATGGCAGCCACACACAAAGCAACAATCGTCCAACGCCATCTCCAAACAACAGCCAAATAGTCACCGAGACTGAGATCATCCTCATACGGATAGCTTGGCTCAGGTGCGCGCAGTGGATTCGTTTGATATTGGTCTGCAGATCCCTCGCCTTTGATGGTCATCACTTACCCTACATCAAAAAAGAAGGAACATGGCACTAATCCCAATCGCTGCATTACCAACAATAGTCAATAAGGATGACCAAAATGGAAGGGGTTGGATCTTTGCTTTAATTCTCGGCGGGATTACAACTGCATCACCCGGTTCAAGCAGATACCGCTTAAGCGACCCTGCCACTGCATCACCGTCGGCCCGAAGAATATACATTTCACTTTTGTCAGCGTCAGCTGTATATCCGCCAGCTCGTTTAATGTAATACGGAAGTAATCGCGAATCACTGTGTAATACCGCAGTTGGATTTTTTACGGCTCCCAAGACAGCCACTGAAACTGGCATCTGTGGAATATGGTATGAGTCTCCATTTTGTAGAGGTATATCAGAAGCGGTTCCTTCGAGTGAGGCTAGATCAGTAACGGTAATAACCAAGCGCCCCATTGTAACCTGTAGTCGCGCCTCTTCCAATACCATTTGCTCACCCATGACTGCCAAATCTATTCCCTCTGAAGAGGCATCCGCAGCAATACCAGTTGCGACCGCACCCGCAGCTAATGCCGCCTGTTGAACGGCCATACGCTGCGCCTGAATACTTGTCATACGCGTCATTTGCTGTTCTTGCCGCTCTTTAATCGACTCCCGCAAAAACACTCCAGCCTTGGGATAAGCTTGCGGCGTAAACCCTCCTGCTCTTTTAATTACCGAAGACAACCTCTCGCTTTCCTCGATAGTATAGACGCCGGGACGCATAAACTCGCCCCCTAGTGATATTTTTTCTGGTTCTTTAAACTCAGAGAATAAGATGACCTTATCTTCCGGTTGTAGTCGAAGGTCTTGAGAGCGATCCCCTTCAAAGAGTAGGTGTGGAACAAAAGGAATAATTTCATGGAGAAGCGTCACTTTATCCATTCGAACCACTTCCCCGCGTTTTAAGTCAGTCTCTGGAACAAGATCATCCATCGAGAGAAATTCACTTAGGCGCATCTTATTCCGGAGCTCATATTTACCTGGATGTTTCGCAAAACCTTCGAGCGTCACTGACTCATATGTCCGTGCATAAATTGGCAACACTTTAATAAAATCGCCATCCTGCAGGAGCACGTTCTGCGGTGACTCAGTATCTTTTGATGGCTGTCCAGTTAAATCAAGGTCAAGAAGAATTTTCTCTTGATGATTTTCAATCCGTTCTACTTGTATCTGTTGCAAATAAGCAATAGGCAAAACTCCACCCGCCAAACCTAGGCCATCGAAGATTCTCATAGGTTCATTGAGTTCATATATAGCGGGTCGCTTAATAAATCCAGCCACCCCTACAACTGGACCTATAGGGGGGATAAACACGGTATCCCCTGATTGCAACGAAAAATCATTGCGTTTATTACCCAACAATAAGTAGTCATATAGATCAACAACCCCATGGACTTTTTCATTACGGATTAAACTTATCTGTCTCATGGACCCGGATTTCTTAGGACCACCAGCGGCATACAACGCATTAGTCACAGTAGAAAGGCTGCTTAAGGAGTATCCTCCAGGACGCACCACATCTCCCACCACATAGACCTTGATTGTTCGTAGAGCGCCAAGAGTAATATCCACCTCATACTGCTGATAAAATTGATCCAAGCGCCTCTTTATAAGTGATTTCGCCTCTTTAAAGGTCAGCCCCCATACAGAAATAGTTCCAATCTCTGGAAGAAAAATCTTACCCTCTCGATCAACCATAACTTCGATTTCGCCATCAACCAAGCCCCACACCAAAATCCGCAGGGTATCATCTGGGCCTAGGGTATAGTCAGGTCCCACTGGAACATCTAAGACTGGAGCAAAGGTTGATGCCGGCGCAGCGAAAACATCATACCCAAACTGTAAAAGGTTACGAGAAATATCAGGTTCAACGTCTTCCCTGGAAAAAGAAGCCTCAATCACTGAGGGGCCTTTTTCAGAAGCAGCCATGCCAGGTATAGGGGCATCTTCAGGGTTCAACTCTGGGACTAAGGACAGAATGGTCCGCTTCGCAGCCAAAGATTTCTGTCTGGCTAGAAGAAAGTTTTCACTTTCATAGGCAGTTTCAGCTTCGCGAATTGTTTCTTCCACATCACGAAAGTTTTTGCTTTGCACCATAGTAGGATTCTTGTCCCCAGCTTCCAACAGCAAAGCACGAGCTTCATTGATCGCCTTTTCTGCGGCAGCACTTTCTTTATCCTCTCGTGCCAAGGTTAGGCCCTTCTCCTGACCCTTACCACCTCTCTGCGTTTGCTTACTTGATTTCCTGGAATCTCTAGGGGCCCCTTTTTCCCTATCTTCGCTCGTGGAAGACCGGCGACCAAACTTCTCTCTTCCCGTATTGCCGCCTCCTGATCCAAGACCAAATAACCCAGATCCCGCGATCGATGTTTGCTGGCTAAGGACTGCGGCCGGCCACAGCAAACTAATGAGGATTACGGCAAGACATAGGCGCAAACAGCATGATAACACCGATACACGTTGGGTCACCGTCACTGCACCTCCTAAGCTTCTCAACCTACCGCCTGCTTAAGGTCATGAACAAAAGCGCTAACTTGATTCAACACAACAGACTGCGTAGCGGGTTTTGCAATAATTTTCACAAGAGCACTTCCAACAATCACCCCATCGGCAATTGAGGCAACGTCAGCAGCTTCAGAGGGACTTGAAATACCAAACCCAACTGCGACAGGCACTTGAGAAGCATGCCGTATGTCTGCTACTTTCTCTTGAATGTTGTACCCATGAGCCAATTGTGCTCCAGTCACACCAGTAAGTGAGACGTAATAGACAAAACCTTGTGAAGCTTTCGCAACCTTACTGACGCGTTCAGGCGTACTAGTGGGTGCAAGAAGAAGAATCACATCTAGACCCAACGCTCTCGCGGATTTTCTCAAACCCACACTCTCATCGACCAGAAGATCTGGAACGATAATCCCATCAACCCCAGCTTCCACAGCGGCATGGCAAAACTGCTTCTCTCCACATGCTAATATTGAGTTGTAATAACACATCAAGACCAACGGAACCTGAGTGCGAGTGCGCAATGTTCGAACAAGTGTAAAAATCTTTTTTAGGGATGTTCCGGCCTGCAGCGAACGCTGAGCAGCGCCTTGGATGACAGGTCCATCGGCAATTGGATCAGAGAACGGCACTCCAAGTTCTACAATATCCGCACCTGCACGTTCAATCGCAAGTACCAGAGCCTCAGTCATTTCCAATGACGGATCTCCCGCCATGATGTAAGGGATAAGAGCTTTCTTTTTTTTCGCTCTCAATTGTGCGAACACTAATCGAATTCGCCCCATTGCTTTCTCTAAACCTGCTCACCACACGATTGTGGCACATTACTAACATCCTTGTCACCACGCCCCGATAAGTTTACGACAATCACTTTCTCTTGATCCAAGCGAGGTGCCAACTTCACTACTTCCGCAATGGCATGTGCACTTTCAAGAGCCGGCATAATCCCTTCAATCCGTGTAAGGAGATTAAAAGCGGATAAGGCCTCATCATCCGTTGCCGATGTATAGCGGATACGTTCCAAATCGTGATAATAGCTATGCTCTGGTCCAACGGCAGCATAATCCAGCCCAGCAGACACCGAATGCGTTAGCCGAATCTGCCCGTCATCATCCTGAACCAAATATGTCATCGTCCCATGGAGAACCCCAACTCCTCCTCCAGCAAAACGGGCAGCATGTTTCTCAGTCAAGACACCCAACCCACCCGCTTCAACACCAATCATCTCTACATCATCATTCATAAACGCGGAAAATAATCCAAGCGCATTGCTCCCCCCACCAACACATGCAACCAAAACATGCGGTAACCGACCTTCACATTTCATAACCTGCCGCTTAGCTTCACGTCCGATGATGGAGTGAAAATCACGCACAATCATTGGATACGGATGCGGGCCAAGAACCGATCCAATGATATAGTGAGTGCTTTCAACATATGTCGTCCAGTCTCGGATCGCTTCGCTAATAGCATCCTTGAGTGTCCGACTTCCAGTATCGATAGCACATACTCTGGCACCAAGCAAACGCATCCGAACAACATTAAGCGCTTGACGTTCCATATCTTCTGCTCCCATATAGACGTCACATTCAAGCCCAAACATCGCGGCAACCGTTGCAACCGCGACTCCATGTTGGCCAGCACCAGTTTCAGCAACGACACGTCGTTTCCCCATACGCATCGTTAATAACGCTTGTCCAAGGGTATTGTTAATTTTATGAGCCCCTGTATGACAAAGATCCTCCCGTTTGAGATAGATTTTTGCTCCTCCAAGATGCTCAGTAAGCCGCTTGGCAAAATACAATGGAGTCGGACGTCCAACATACTCGTTCAAATATGACCGCAGCATATTACGAAAAGAAGGATCCCGCTTTGCTTCTGCATATGTTTGCTCCAATTCCTCCAGCGCGGGTACTAAAGTTTCAGGAACGTACCGACCACCATACACACCAAAACGACCTTTCTTATTCGGCACCCTACTCATTTATCCCATTTCTTGCCGATAAAATAAACCGGCGAACCTTTTCAGGATCTTTCTTTCCTGGCGAAATTTCAACGCCACTGCTAACGTCAACTCCAAAAGGTTGCACTTCGGCAACAGCGCGTCCAACATTGTCTGGCGTCAGCCCTCCAGCAAGAAGCGTAGGGCCTTGGCGTGCCGCCTCTCGTGCAAGCCTCCAATCAATTGTTTCCCCAGTCCCTCCCCAAAATCCATCAATCGATGCATCAAGCACAAATCCTCTCACGGTGTACCCTTGCATAGGGATAATGTCCTCTCGAGATCGCAACCGAATAGCCTTAATCACAGGGCGTCCTACCTCAAGACAATCGTCGGGAGACTCATCTCCATGAAGCTGAGCCAGCGATAACCCACATTCCTGCATAACCTGCTGAATAACATCTCGGTCTTCATTAACGAAAACGCCAACAGATGTAATAAACGGTGGAAGATGCCCTATGATAATTCGGACGGTCTCCCGCGTGACACATCTCGGACTCTCGGGGTAAAAGATAAATCCCAATGCGTCCGCACTAGCATCCACAGCGTGAAGAGCATCATCTACATTGGTGATGCCACAGATTTTTACTCTTAACATCCGGAATATTTGTACGAAGTGAGTTTCTTCTCAGTATCAAACTTCAGCGTAACTTTGCACGTGAGAGGATCAAAGTTTCCAAGAAGAGTTTTCTGTCCCCCAGTAATACGCGTATATGTCCAAACCTCACCTCCTAGCCACCGTGAATCTTTTGAAGAAGGCACTCCCCACTCCTTTTCAAACCAAACTTGAGTCTCTCCACGCGATTTTGCAGGATCAAGGGCAGTTTCGAGAAAAGGATTCGTTCCCATACAAGAGACGAGAACAAGGAGCATCGTTGCCATCACACTCATGCCCTCTATCCGCACTTTCTTCATGTTACTCATCACCATTTTGGATATCATCGCATAAGAAACTCACTCTGCATGCCAGAACAGCAGCAACGTCGTGTATGTGAAAAATTTGGCTACATTGCTGCGAACACGAAGAGAAGTCCCCATAAAAGCCCTACCACAAACCAAATCTATTAGCGATGAAAATCTAATTTAGTCACGAAACAAGATCTTCAAGAAAGGACAATAGCTTAGGATTATGAAGAACTCCTGCTCCAGGGTGAACAAGCCTAACAGATCCATCTGCATCGAGAAGAACAAAGGTTGGGGTCGCACGAATCCTAAAATCGATTGCCACGCTATTATCTACATCATACGCGCTCAAAAATGTAAAAATATCGGAGTGCCCATGAATATACCCAAGAACATTATCCTTCTCGTCCGCAAAGCCAACCGACAACACCTGCAATCCATATGGTTTCACCGCTTCATGAAAATCATGGATTTTGGGAAGCTCAACTTGGCATACATGGCACCAAGGAGCCCAAAACATCATCAGCGTAGGCTGGCCCTTTAAGGCACTCTTACTTATAGTTTTCCCATCAATGGTTTGAAGCTGAAAATCTGGAGCCTGATGATGTTTTAGAAGCCCTTTTGATGTCCCAAACCCACTTTGTGCACTACTCAAGACAGGGCCGCCAAAAAGCAATCCGGCGCAGATTATCCCTAACCTTACTGAGGCAAACACCCTTCGTGTGCGTGCATTTTGCCACAACATATGACACCTCTCCTCCCATAAATAGCGCAATACCAAGTCCCTCGATTCTACAGTCGCATACGTCTTAACCCTTGTCAACACAAGAAGTCTAGGCGTTTTAGTGAAAGCTGACCTCTTGCGGTTTACTTCTGGCGATGATTATTTTCTATGAAAAATTTCATCAGTTATATACAGCACTATCTCGCACAGCTACCCTTCTTGAATGAAATTTTCGCAAAGCAGCGGGACCACATCTTTAGCTCTCCCTTTAATTACAGTATCCATACTCCCCGATGAAGGAGTAGGATCGAGATTGATCTCAACAGTATAGGCACCAGCCAATTTCACCATCATCGCGAAAGAAGCAGCAGGTTGCACGACCCCAGATGTGCCAATTACCAACAACACATCACAGGATTGCAATGCACACATACACCGATCCAAGATCTGTGAATCTAACGACTCACCGAACCATACGACATGTGGTCGAAGCAAGCCTCCACACACTGCACATTGTGGAGGAAATACGATAGGCAGATCACGATTATCCGTAACAGTTGAACATTTAGTGCATCGTACTTTCCAAATATTTCCGTGTATTTCCAAGCAATCATGACTGCCAGCCATACCATGAAGACCATCTACATTTTGAGTCATCAATACAAAAGAAGAGAATTGTCCCGACATTGACACTAAGGCTTCGTGCGCACAATTTGGCATCTTCGCTGCAATTAACGCACGCCGCCAAGAGTACCATTCCCAAACAAGCCTTGGGTCACGCGCAAAAGCATGAGGAGAAGCCAAATCTTCCGCTCGATACTGCTTCCAGAGCCCCTCAGCCCCTCGAAATGTTGGTATATCACTGTCAGCTGATATCCCCGCACCAGTCAAGACTGTAACGAACCTCGCATTGCGTAGCTTATGCTGTGTTTTTTTAATGGCCTCCTGATTACTCATCTAACAACTTCGTTGCTTCATCTGGCATAACTCGTATCGAAAATTTTTTTGTTTGACTTTGATCTCGGCCTGACAAATTTGAAAAACAGCCTTCTTCTTCAAGAGTGGAACTTGTGGTAAAAAGAAAACTTATTGGGACATTGTCCCAATGCCGTAAATCTGGCTGAAGGACATGCCGGAGAACTTTTGGCGATTCTCTAATAAGGACAGTCCCTCCATTCAAGGAAACCTGACAAAGCGCTCCCTCCGCTTGTGTGTAAACGTCAAGAGCACAACCTCCAACAACAATACTCGCTCCAGAAGCAAATGTGGTGATGCTATAGGCCACGCCAAAGGGAAGCCTCATCCAACTCTGAGCGTTGAGAATAGGATGGTAGCCATCATTGTGTCGTAACGCGATCTTTTCAAACCAGGGCCGTGTTGATATTTGGACACCCGTATCAGACATACAATCCTCGCCAAAACGTTGTGCAGGTTTGACGGAAAAGTATCCATTGTTGGAACCAGTAAATTGCAAGTCCCAATCAATATCAGGAAAGTTTCCAATCGCGTAGATACTCCACGGTCCCGCTACCCCTTTTCCTTCGTCAATTGCTCTCATCCGCTGAGCCGCGAATGTTGCAACAGATGCATGCCCCTCATATTGAGTGCTCAACCGATTCCAATCTACCCATGATTCAGCAGGTTGATCAAGCATTTCCCACATGACTGCACTCAAAAGAATATTAATAGGATCCTCCCCATAATTGTATAACGGAGTAATAATTTCATGATCTAATCGTCGTAATTCTACCTTTGATCCCTCAAAATTGTTCAATTGGTAATGACTCGCTGAAAGCAGGAAGGTTAAAAATCCGCGTTCGTAGCTCTCAAGTACGTAGTCTGTCACCATTCCATCGGGCAAAAAAATACTGCTGGTTTCCCGGACTACAGAAAATTGCTTATACTTATAATCTATTTGCGCGCGACTTCCATAATCAAGAACCATGGCATAACACCCGTGATTGAATGCATGCGCAATGTTTCTCAGCGTGCCAATACGATCACCAATATCAAAATGACTCCGCATCTCTTCACAGACCACTGATACTTCAAGATGATGTTCGTGTTCAGCATACGGTTGGTGTTGACAACCCATAAGACTCAGCATAAATAAAACAATGAGAGTAGTCATTGCACGAAATAGCAAATCTTTCGTTCTCTGGCAATACATATGAGTCACCGATAACCCAACAGCTATAGGGTGTCAAACAGTTTTTTTTGAAGCCTGATAGACTTCAGGTAAAATAAAGATGCTCTCAATACTGTTTTCCAATTACTACACTCACTCATGACGAGGAAAGCTATGCGTGTTTTAATAGTCGGTGCAGGTTCTGTCGGTGGATTCATTGGAGCACATCTAGCACATGCTGGCGTCGATGTATCATTTCTTCTCCGACCCCGCACATGTGAGGCTATCCGATCTCATGGACTGACCCTACGAAGCGGAGACACATCGTTTACTGTCCACCCACCAGTTGCCACTGACCCCAGCGAGCTTGCCACTCCAGACATCATCATGCTTGGCGTAAAGTGCTATGACCTCGATCAAGTCATCCTGCAAATAGATAAAATTCTCAAAAAGGATACCGTCATTTTAACTTTCCAAAATGGTGTCGATACCGAACAACGATTGATGACAGCATTTGACTGCCACCATGTCGTAGCTGGAGTTATCTACATCTATACAAAAATCGTAGCACCCGGAGTAATTGACCACTTTGCACGAGGCAAAGTAACGATTGGGGAACTCTCCGGCGACACCAACACTTCACGCATTACCGCACTTCGTGACCTCTTTGGGAAAACCTCAATTCCGTGCAAAATCTCAAGAAATATTACTCAGGTCAAGTGGGAAAAGATGTGCTGGAACGTCGTATTTAATCCGCTAACGGTTCTTCTCAACGATAACGTGGCCAAGGCGTTAGACCACGATGATACCCTCGCCCTTATATCAGATATTGTGAAAGAGACCGTCACCGTGGCTGAGAAGTTCGGAATTATCCTTCCGCCAGAAACACCAGAGACCATTGTGACGACTACCCAAGCTGTACGAAATATCCATACGTCGATGTATGATGATTGGAAAGCAGGACGTCAAACAGAAATCGAATATCTCAATGGCTACCTCGTGCGCCACGCTAAAACTTTTGGCATCCAAGTGCCTGTCAATGAAACTCTCTACCGCCTTGTGAAAAGCAAAATAACTCGCCCTTCCAGCAAAGAAGCTATTCTTTACATTGAGGGACAACTATCCCACCCAATCACTGTTGACCACAACGCACTTGCACGTATTTCTGCTGAGGCTCAGGTCATGGATGCGAGTACTATCGTTGCAAAAGGAAAAGGAAAAGGGGTGAAATTTAGAAAAATCTTAGATTTGATAACCTGTGATGCAGAAGCCAACCATGTCACCTTTCATTCCTCCGACGGTCAGTTTTCTTCCAGCCTCACAATAGAACAAGCTCGAGATTATGGCATTCTAATATACGAACTTAATGGCCTACCTATTCCTTTTGAGAAAGGTGGGCCGTTTCGGCTTACCACCCCAGGCTTAGGCGACCTATGTGCGAACGTCAAACACCTCGGTCGCATAGAGATTACCCGGTGATCAAACCAAGAAGACCAGCGGGAGCCTGTTAGATAAACAAAAGGTTTTCACTGTGGAAACAACAAAAAAACCCTGCTAATGCGTTTCTTTGTCATCACTTTAACTGAAGCATGACTAGCACTACCCGCCTGTTGCACCTCGCAGGTCTTCTACCTGCCCTTCTCCTTACAGGGTGCACCAGTATTGAATACTATGCGCAAGCTATCATAGGTCACCTTGAAATCATTTCCCACAGAACTCCAATTTTCAGTCTCATTGAACACCCTGAAACACCCAAAGTGCTCAAACAGAAGTTGTCCCAAGTACTTCAAATCCGAACCTTTGCAACGCAAGAACTTGGGCTTCCAGATAATGGAAGTTATACCGGCTATGCAGACACAAAACGCCCTTATGTAGTCTGGAACGTCACCGCCACACCAGAGCTTTCCATGACCCCAAAAACCTGGTGTTTTCCCATTGCAGGTTGCGTGAACTATCGCGGATATTTTTCTCATGAAAAGGCAAAATTATTTGCGCAAACCCTTAGACAGCGTGGATATGATGTTGCAATAACCGGTGTACGAGCATACTCAACGCTTGGCTGGTTTGAAGATCCAATTTTAAACACTCTCGTTCACTACTCGGGTCCCGAACTTGCCAGCATAATTTTTCATGAATTGTCTCACCAAATGATCTACGTCTCCGACGACTCTATATTCAACGAATCATTTGCAACCGTTGTGGAAGCAGAAGGAACACGCCGTTGGCTAGAAAGCATCGGCCATCACGATGAGATAACCCTTTACCAAATCAAAAAACAGAGACAACAAGCTTTTACCTCCCTTATCATGCACTACCGAGAACTTCTCGCAAAAGCCTTTGATACTCAGCAACCCAAAGATTGGAAACGGGAGCAAAAAGAAATTATTTTCGGGAAATTTAAAAAAGCTTACAACGGCCTCAAACACACATGGGGCGGAGACTCGACGTATGATGGATGGATCAATCGTAGCCTTAACAATGCACACTTTGCATCAACCGGAACCTATTATCATTATGTTCCAGCATTGCAAAAACTGCTTATCTCATCCCAGTATAACCTCTCAGTATTTTACAAAGAGGTCAGTGCCATTGGGAACAAACCAAAGTCTGAGCGAGACAGATTTCTACAACATTCTTCAAAAAACAATACCCCATGGGACGACCAAAAAAATCACTTGGCCAACACTTCCTCGTAAACCGAGGAGTGGCCGAGAAAATTCTTACTCTTGCTGGCCTTCCACGAGGACACACTCCCTCTATTCAAAATCAAGATAATGAAACGTTTGTCGAAGTGGGACCAGGCCATGGTATTCTGACAAAGCCTCTCGCCGAACGCGCACAACATGTCCTCGCTATCGAGATTGATGCCTCATTAGTAACCGCACTTCAAAACCGTCTAGGCACATATAGCAACCTTCAGATCATTCACGCCGATGCGTTATCATTTGACTATGCTAAAATTCCAGGAAAAATTGCAGTCGTCGCTAACTTACCATACAACATCTCGACTCCTCTCTTATTTCAATTTTTGGATTTACGCAAAAAAGTCACACGCCTCACCCTTATGTTTCAGAAAGAACTTGCAGACCGTATTACCGCGTCCCCAGGAACGAAAGCATATGGACAATTGTCGGTTGTCACTCAATTATTCACTGAAACAAAGATGGGCTTTGCTGTCCCTCCTACAGCTTTTATTCCTCCGCCAAAAGTAAACTCTGCTGTAATTTGTCTTCAGGTTCGTTCGGAACCCAAAATTTCAGTCGGCAACGAGTCCTATTTTCGAGATATCGTTCGGCAGGCCTTTGCGTACCGCCGTAAAACATTACTAGGAGCATTGTGCCAAGGGGGCTTAGACAAACAAGATGTCATAAACGCCCTATCAATGTCACAGATCTCGCCCACTCGTCGCGCAGAGACACTCGCCATTGAGGAATTTGCTGCCCTCACACGCGCCTTTGCAACTGTTCCAACATCACGCAATCTTCCTCTACATAGACGAGAAAAACTATCTTGAGCAATAAACCAAAACACGCAATAGGCGACAAAACGTGCATGCCAACATACTTGAAGTAAATAGAACAGCAGTGGGGAAAATACCACTACTCCCAATTTTTACCGTCGTGTTAGTGAGTGAATGTCAACATAGATCGGAGCGACTCAACCCAATCTGTTGAACTCTTTGCGATTCTAGTGGCGGGCTGTAGCGGGAGCACCTCGACTTGCAACTCAGCAAGCATGACTGTCGTTTCCTCATACTTCTCAAAAGTTGGATGGCCTTCAAGTATTTTTTTCGTGTATTCTAGTGCAAGATCCAAATCATCAATTTTGCGATAGGTTAGAGCAAGGTAATACAAAGCATCGGCTATAGCGTCTGTAGCCTCAGGATACTCCTCTATCACATCCTCCAAGCGATGCAATGCGGCAAGGTAGCCTCCTGTTCGATAATAGAACCGTCCAACATACACTTCCTGTTGTGCCATCAGATTGTAGCAAGTTTCGTGAACCGCGCGAGCATCGGCCTCATATCGACTTCCGGGAAACTTTGAGAGAAGTCTCTCCAGCGACTTGCGCGCCTTAATCATAGGTTCAGGATCTCTATCAATAGTTTGAATTTGGTTAACATAACTCAACGCCGTCTTATACAATGCATAGGGCGTGAGCTTGTGAGCTTTGTGAAGATCAAGAAAGTGATCATATTCAACAATAGCTTCGGAAAACTCTTTACGTTCAAAAAAACCCTCTGCCCTCTTCATAATAATTGTCGGATCGTAGGCAACACGGGTTAAATCAGGATCAAACACCGCCTCATCAACAGCCGCGTGGTCAATCCCTGCACCCACTTTCTTTTGGCCTGATCCAGCACACCCATTCACGACAAGAAGAAACACAACGCAAACGAGCATGGATCTTCCAAACTGTATGATAGGACACATTGTCATAGCGCGAGGACCCTAGCAAAACAAGGATAAGATTGCAAGATATTCACATCAAGTTTCCCCCTTTGCCAAGACATGACATAGATTACCAACACATGCCTAGAATCTTCAGATTCATGCCATTGTAATATCAGCGTCTTCCAAGATAGTCCCCAAGACATGCTGTGCATAAACAAGTGCCTTATTAAAATCAATAATGGCCTCAATTTCTCGACCCTGAGCTTCAGCCAAATCACGCTGAAACATTAACACATCATGACTCGTGCTCAAACCCGCTTTGTATCGCTGTTCTTCTTCCTTTGCTTTTCGCTGCGCAAGCTTTGTCGAGAGTTGAGCAACCTTAATTCGCTTCAGATCAGTATTAATATCACGTAGCGCCTTTTTCACCTCAACCGTAATATCCAGCTCAAGATTCTTTAATGTGAGCAAAGCCGTCTCTGCTTCGATCCGTCGTTTATTATAAGTACTTTTTGCTGATCGATTGCCAAGTGGAACGCTTAAGACAAGTCCTGCTTGGTAATGAAAGGAGTCAACATTTCTTACCCCATTCAAATCGTCTCCAAAGTCCTCTCCTAAACCAAATAAGCCCATACCGCCTTGGAAGGATAAATCTGGAAGCAACTGATTTTTTGCATGATCGACTTCGAGCCCACGATTTGTGAGGTCTCGTTTTCTTTCTTTGATATCTGGCCGTTTCTGAAATGCCATCTCAATCGCATCTTGTAGAGGAATTTGCTCGGTTGTCAATCTTGGCAAATCAACAGGAATGACCGTCAACTTCTCGACCAATGGAACGTGTGGTAAATTCATGAGCCGCCGCAATTCATCTTCATCATCTTCAATGGTCTGTGCCATAACAAGCACGTCTTCTTCTCGAGAAGCAACATCCGCTTCAGCAACAAGAATTTCGATTGATGGCAAAACTCCTGCTTCAACTTGTGCACGATTATGTTCCAACAAACTTTGAGCTGCTCTGACTGATTCCTGCTCAACCTTCAGCAGTTCAATACTCAATACAAGATCCCAATAGGAGTCAGTAACATCTTCAACTAACTCCATCAGCTCCCCTTCAAATACATACTCCTCAATTGCCATGTTATTTTTCGCCACATTAATAAAGGTCTCATTGATATCGATCCCGAAGTCCCTCAACAGAGGCTGAGCAATACTCACGCTCACGTTACTTCGATATTCAGGATCAAGTCTTCCTCCAGGCGAGTGGTTGAAAAAAAGCAAATCTGTTCGCTCATTTTCGATACCAACCCGAATGTCGGCCCCAGTCTGCAAACGTTTCTGCACATCCACACCAAAGTCCTGCCCACTTACTTGGCTCAGTGGAGTTTCCTCTGTTTCCTGAAAAGTAATCGGATCAATGGTTGAGTTTAACGGAAATGCTCGCTGTTCATGATTGAAATTGGCACCAAGCGTTGAGTCAAATTTTGCCAGTTCGAACACAATATCTGTGAGGCGAACATCTTTATTTAACTTGTCCACTTGCACATCCAAGTTATTTTCAAGAGCAAGCATGATGCTCTCTTTCAATGAAAGTTTCAGTATGGAGGGTGTTTTGTGTTGTTGCGTCTCATCACCAAGAGACCCCAACTTCCCAGTATCCTGAGCAAACCCCTGATCAGACCATTGCAACACACTGAAAGTGGCTGCGATACCCACGACCACAAACCATTGGTTGAACTGAGGGATCAATCCCATTATGAACCTCCACTATGAAAAATATTATGATAAGTAGAAAAGAATAGACTCATGACGATCTGGAGCACTTTAGGTACAATGAGTACGATTTCTATCTATAATCGTCCGAACATGGAACACTATGCATACAAATCAACGGCTCTTCACTCTGACAGCAGATTATACACCAAAGGGAGATCAAGCTCAGGCTATTACGGCATTGGTTGAAAGTCTTACCCAAAACACACGCCACAACGTTCTCCTTGGTGTAACAGGGTCAGGCAAAACATTCACCATGGCTGGAGTCATCGAGCAGGTCCAAAAACCAACCCTAGTCATGGTCCATAACAAAACGCTTGCAGCTCAGCTATATGCTGAGTTCAAAGCATTTTTCCCTCACAACGCCGTCGAATACTTTGTCAGTTACTACGACTACTATCAACCAGAAGCATATCTTCCACAAACTGATACCTACATAGCAAAAGACGCCAACATCAACGATGCAATTGATCGTATGCGGCATGCTGCCACTTCAGCCCTCCTTGAACGAAACGATGTCATCATTGTGTCATCAGTTTCTTGTATTTACGGGCTGGGCTCCCCAGACGTATACCGCGACATGCTCCTCCTTCTGGTTAAAGGCCACAAGATGAGCCGCGAAACAATTATGTCAAAACTTGTTAACATTCACTACCAACGCAATGATACCGATTTCACTCGTGGAACATTTCGTGCTCATGGTGATGTCATTGATATTTATCCTGCCGCGTTTGAAGATCGAAGTTTCCGTATCGAACTATTCGACGACACAATTGAATCAATTTCTGAGATGGACCCACTCACCGGAAACACCCTCGGCCAGCTTCCATCACTTTCAATTTACCCAACGACACACTATGTCGTACCACCGAACCGGCAAAAGGAGGCATTGGACGGAATTAAAAAAGAGCTTGAGGAAAGGATTCTCTACTTTCGGAACAATAATCTTCTTGTCGAAGCTCAACGCATCGATCAACGTACTCGATTTGACCTTGAAATGATTCGCTCTGTTGGATATTGCAACGGAATTGAGAACTATTCACGTCACCTCAGTGGACGAAAACCTGGGGAACCCCCACCAACATTATTTGACTATTTCCCAAAGGATTTCTTGCTGTTTATCGACGAGAGTCACGTGACTACACCACAAGTTCGCGGCATGTATGCTGGAGATCACTCCAGAAAAAAAACCCTTGTAAATTTTGGATTCAGATTACCATCTGCTTTTGACAATCGCCCATTCAACTTTGAGGAGTTCGAGCAGAAAATTCATCAAGTCATTTACGTTTCCGCAACTCCTGGACACTACGAACTAGCATGCGTTCAAGGAAAGGTAGTTGAGCAAATCCTACGACCAACAGGGCTCATGGATCCACTCATTACAATTTCGCCGGCAAAAGGGCAGATTGATGATCTGCTCGGCAGAATTCGAAACCGGGTAGCAAATAACGAGCGTGTTCTTGTAACGACATTGACAAAACGAATGGCTGAGGATCTCTGCGAATACTATCATGACCTCGGCCTCAAAGTTCGCTATGTTCATTCAGAGATCGATACACTCGAACGCATCGAAATTGTTCGTGAGCTCCGCAGTGGAGTATTTGATACCTTGATTGGGGTTAATCTTCTCCGCGAAGGTCTCGATATTCCTGAGGTATCGCTTGTCGCCATTTTAGACGCGGACAAGGAAGGGTTTCTGCGATCACACAGTTCACTTATCCAAACAGTAGGTCGTGCTGCACGCCATGTATCAGGCGAAGCGGTTCTCTACGGTGATGTGGTGACTCGCTCAATGAAGGCAACGCTCGATGCAACCAACAGACGACGAAAACTCCAAGCCGCGTATAACAAAAAACATGGAATTATCCCACAATCTGTAGTCAAAAGCCTGTTGTCCGTTCCCTATTCCGCCAAATATAATTCCCATACAACCACTCAGATCGCTACCAAAACTGATACCTCATACCAACCACCTGTAGACAAACACAAGACCATCAAACGTTTGGAAGAAAAGATGAAGGCAGCCGCTAAAACATTGGCTTTTGAAAAAGCAGCGAATTTACGTGATCAGATCAAGCGGCTTAAAGAAGAGGAGCTAGGAATCTCTATCCCACCTGCCCCTTAATCATGTTGCGCAAATTGTATGCCATGATATACATCTAGTACCTCTACAATAACAATAATCTTCCCACTGTTTTCTTCCCTACTTCAACTCAACTGTTTCTCTGTATTCATCAAAAAACACAGCACCACTACACATCACTGTTGCCATGTTCTGATGTTATCCCATCAACTACTACCCACGAATCAAGAAGAGTTGTAGACACATTGTCAAGAAACCGTGATGGTCTCGAAAGTACCGCGCCTGCCTGTCGATCATAAATATTGATAGGGTAATTCAAGTACAATAGGTGTTTCGCACGAGTCATCGCCACATAAAACAATCTCCGTTCCTCCTCAAGTTCATGATTTGAAAAGATCGAATAACTTGAAGGAAACTTGCCATCCAAGAGCCACAAAAGAAATACACATGACCATTCAAGACCTTTAGCCGAATGAATCGTCGATAAAACAAGCCGTTCATTATCAACTAGTTCATCTTCACTCTCCGCGCCTGACTCATTTGGCGGATCAAGGGCAAGATCTGAAAGAAACACTTGTAGCAGATCATAACGCATCGATATCATCTGAATGTGATCGAGGTCACGAATTCGTTTTGGATAGTCGTCGTAACGCTGTTTTAAAATCGGCAAATAATAGGTCGAGGCAAGACTCAGAAGATCTGCTGGTGCTGATGCCGTCATTTCGTTAAGTCGTTCCATACACCCAGCAAACTCAGCAAGACCAGTTGATCGCATCCGCTGCGCTAGCTCTACGAGCCATCGCCCCGGGGTGGCCTCGTGGACCACCTGCGAAACAATCTGTGCACTTTTCTTCGGCCCAATGCCTTCAATCAGCATTAGAATACGGTTCCAACTCACCGCATCATGAGGATTTTCAACCACGCGAAGATGTGCAAGCAAATCCTTCACGTGCGCCGTCTCCATTAACCGCATACCTCCACGCTTAATAAAGGGGAGCCCCCGTTTTCCAAGTTCTATTTCAAGATCAAATGCTTGATAACTTGAGCGAACAAGGACAGCGATATCATTTAGCGCTGTCCCTTCCTCACGCAATTCAAAGATGCGCTGTGCAACAAACCTCGACTGCGAATTTTCATCTTCAGCTCGAACGAGAACAGGCATGGCCCCTTCAATACGCCGCGAAAAAAGTCGCTTACCATAGGATTCTTCCGCACCACAAATAACCTCATTTGCGAGGTTTAAAATTGGTTGAGTGCTCCGGTAATTTTCTTCAAGCTTAATCACGTGCGTTCCCGGAAACTGATTAGGAAAATCCATGATATTTCGGAATGTTGCTCCTCGAAACGAGTAAATCGACTGCGCCTCATCACCCACTGCCATAATATTATTATGCGCTGACGCCAGCTTTTGAAGAATTCGCGCCTGGAGAAAATTGGTATCCTGATATTCATCGACAAGTATGTAACGGAAAGCCTTTGATAGTTCTTCTTGTAATTCCCGCCCACTATCCAATAGTTCATCAAGCTTTACCAATAGATCATCGAAATCGACCAATAAGTGCTTGGCCTTGTAATTTTGATAGGCCTTCTGAAGATGACGCAGGTCATCAATAAGCTCCACAAAATGCGCATAGTTATCCAAAATCACATCATCTAAAGTCCGCAGGGTGTTGACGGTCTTACTAAACATTTCTGCAATCGTATTTTTCCGAGGAACTCGTCGTTTTTTTTCATGAAGCCCATACTCAGTACGAAGAAGATGAATGACATCTTCTGCATCTGATCGATCCATGATGGTAAAACTTGAATCCAGGCCAATAGCCTGTCCATAGCGGCGAAGAAGAATATTTCCAACCGAGTGGAAGGTTCCACCTCGCACCTGCTCACTCCGGCCACCAACAAGTAGTCCAACACGTTGAAGCATTTCCTGGGCAGCTCTACGTGTAAAAGTTAACAAAAGGATGTGCGACGGATGAACGCCTTGTTCAATAAGACGTGCAACACGATAAACCAACGTCTGCGTTTTCCCACTCCCAGCACCAGCGATGACGAGAAGAGGGCCATCGAAAGCAAAAACAACCTCAAGCTGCGCAGCGTTTAACGCACCTTTATAGTCGATACAGGATGTAGAATGAAGAGGACTCTCCGAATTTGGCGACAAAATATATGGTTTCACGTCAAGTCGCTAGATCACTCAAGATGGAAAGGTGCACTCATGGGAGACGCACAAATAACAATGTCTACTCTGAGATAAGGACCTGCAACAGTCCCCACCTACATTTCCTGAAGGACTTTTATAACACTTTCAGCATGGCCCTTGACCTTAACCTTTGGAAAAATCTGTGCAATTTTGCCATGCTCATCGATAATCACGGTTGTGCGCTCAACACCCATATAGGATCGCCCATAAAGTTTTTTTTCTTTCCACACACCATATTTCTCCAACATAGCATGCGACGGATCGCTCAACAGCGAAAATGATAACGAAAACTTCTCACTGAACTTTTTGTGAGAACTGACACTATCTTTACTGACCCCAAACACGACCGCACCTAGAGCTTTAATCCGCGACAAATTATCGCGAAAATCGCACGACTCCTGCGTACACCCAGGGGTATTATCCTTCGGATAAAAATACAATACCACCCGGGTGCCACCCAGAGAGGCAAGTGAAATTTTTGTCCCTGAGTCAGACTCTAGATTAAATGCTGGAGCTTGTTTCCCTACCTGAAGCATTGTATTGCTCAGATCATCCCGCCAACGCTGTTTTAATTTCGTTATACAGCGGTTCTTTACCAGGATCGTCAGATACCCATTTATAGATAACGGTACCCTCAGCGTCGAGAACGAAGATTGATCGCTTGGCTGCCGTATATCCAGTCATGCCTACAAAGTCAGCATGACCCACGCCGTACGCATTGACAGCAGTGCGATTGTAGTCTGATAAGATAGGGTATTCCAGCTTGTTCTTTTCGGCAAATGCTCCGTTAGCAAATGGCGAATCCACACTAATACCTACCACCGTTGCATTCAAACCATTTAATTCTGCCATTGAATCTCGAAATGTACATAGCTCTTTTTCACATACCCCTGTAAAGGCTGCAGGAAAGAATGCGAGCACCACCTTTTTTCCCTTCAAACTACCAAGAGCCACCGACTCACGCTTAGTATTCAGTAAAGTGAAATCAGGAGCCTTTGATTTAACATCGATTCCCATAATATTTGACCCTCCTTTAAATAGAAACATACGACGGTAAACATCTTCCAGGAAGAAGCCTCATCGCTGGAAGATTGCTAACGGGCGGTCATTCTATTCGATGACCCTCTCCCACACAAGATAACCATCTCAACTCATGACAATTGATCATTTTTGTCAATAAGCATCAGATTACGAATATAAACAACCGCTCCAACGGCTTGGCCGGTAATGAATACCGGATCCATCCGGTGTATGGCATAGGACAGCGTAATCAGTCCACCGGCAAGACTCAAGTACCAAAATGCGACGGGAACTCCCATTTTTTTTCGCCGTTCTGAATAAATCCATTGCACCAGCCATCTGGAAAAAAACGCGATCTGTCCAAGAAACCCTATTGAAACCCAGACGGCTTCACTCATGATGTCTCCTTTTTCGTTTGAGTCGATGTCGAAGATCGGTACTCATATCGAAGACAACGCCTATTCATCCACCACACCGCACATAAATCCACAACCCCACGCCACAAACGATTCCAAATACCATACTTCGATTCCCCATAAGTACGCGGAAAATGCTGGACATCACACTCTGTAACAGTGCATCCATACATCTTTGCAAGTGCTGGGAAAAAGCGATGCATTCCATCAAAAAGCTGCAACCGATCAACCAGACTTCGACTAAATATTTTCAACGAACACCCTGTATCCTGAACATGATCCTTGGTCACACAGTTCCTGACCTTATTAGCCAACCGAGAGGAAATTCCGCGGATCGCATCATCGTTCCGTGTCACTCGCCTTCCACACACAAGATCAAAATTCTCACTTAACGGAAGTAAGCGGAGAATATCTGCAGGGTCATATTGCAAATCCCCATCAAGAGTAACAATACGACCACCTCTAGCTTGCTTAAATCCCGCATCAAACGCCGCCGTCTGACCACAACGTTGTACGAAATGAAATACCCTTACGCTCTCATGTGTTTTGTCAAGTTCATCAAGAATGATATCTCCCCCGTCAGTACTTGCATCATCAATAAAAATAATCTCATAGGGCTGCTGCGCATCGGACAGAATATGAATAACCTGTTCGGTCAGTAGAGAAACACTCTCTCGCTCGTTATGAATCGGAATGACAACGGAGAGAAGGAATTGATTATATTGTGACAAGGTTATGAGACTTTTTTATGGGTTTTCGTCTTCGCCATAAGCTTACAATAGCTGCACATCGCCGAGGAGGTTGGCTGACCACACTCTTCACAAGGATGTAGTAGAGCAATGTCCCGCTCAGACATCGATTGGTGATCTAATTTAAATTTTTCAGCTTGCTGAGCAAGAAAACCCCAATAAAAACTCTGTTTTGAACCAGGTGAAGCTTGCTCGACCACATTCAACGCTTCTTTGTAAACAAGGAGTCTCGATCCTGTCGCCAGAGGACAATCCTGAACAATGTAGTCAATACCATTCACCACACAATAGGCCGCAATCTCTCGCTCTGTCAGACGATAGAGAGGCTTAATCTTTTTCGCGAAACCTTCCATCGAGGCAGGCAGAACAGGCCCCTGTTTTTCAAGGAACTCCTGTTGCCAATGCAGCACATTGCCCATTAATCGAGCGGCTTCGTCATCAAGATTATGTCCTGTGGCAAGAACATCATAGTCTTGATCAACAGCCATGCGATTGAAATGGTAGCGCTTGATGCACCCACATGCCGCACAGGCAGGACGGCGCACAAGATCGGCTAACTCACGAATGCCAGTGCCCTCATCGTTTGTGGCATCTTGAGAGAACCACATTGCGTTACGCAATTCCGCAAATACTTCCACCTTTTTCCGTGATCGAACCGAATACTGGCCAATACCCAAATTCACATACAATCCATCTGCGTGGTACCCTAACTTCAACAAAATATCCCATAATGCCAGACTGTCCTTCCCTCCAGACACTGCGACGAGAATCTTGTTCTCCTTTGTACACATCTTCTCTCGTCCAATCGCACGCTCTACCTGGATTTGTACATACTCAGTCAAACACAAACCACACAGTGCAGTATTATGCCGAGGAATTGACAACACTGCTTTGTCTGAACATTTACGACATTTCATCTACACGCCCCCAGAAATCACCGGTCGAATCTCAATGCTATCCCTATCAGAAACCATCTCATCTTCTGTAAGAAGACCATCACCTCGAATGACAAGCACGGTTTCCGGAATAATATCAAGATCTTTCAGGATCGCCTTGACCTGTTTGGGGCCCTGAAATTCACACGTTTTCTCAGATTGCGAGATATAGATCTTCATCATCTAGGTCGCTGAGCAATGAACACATGCCACTTTAGACTAGCTTGTCGAAAAATATAACACACTCTATCCTAAGCACGCCGACTGGAACGCAACAACACTCCAATATTTTGTTATGGCTCGAACATCTTCCACTGATACAACACAATCCGATCGTTATGCGTGTCGGCAATCCAGATATGACCGCTACGTGCTTCAACACCTTCCGGTCCATTGAGTTGCCCAATCTCTCGCCCTGCTTTTCCTGTCCCGATCGTTGCTAAAAATCTCCTCGAGTGATTGAACACTTTGACTTGATGATTGTACTGATCCGCAACGTATAACCAATTGCCTTCGTCTATAGCAATATATTTTGGTTCGTGAAAATCAGTTCTATCACCCTCAAATGTTCCGAGCACGTCAAGACTCGGACTCATGACTTGAATTCGATTATTCCCAGGATCAGCAACATAGAGTTGGCTATCATAGGAAAACTCAATATCATGGGGTCGAACGAACTGACGCGCCCCTACTCCATGAGAGCCGAGAGCACCAATAGTCTTTCCATCTCTAAACATTACAACATTGTGCAATTGCGCATTGGTCACATAAATGACACCACGAGAATCTGACGTGACTCCCTCAGGGCTCCTCAAACCACCACTCAACTCTCCCTCATATGTCGCATTCACACCAGTGACATTGTAGATTACAATCCGATCGTTCCCACTGTCAGCCACAAGCAATCGACCCATGCGATCAAAGGCCACATCATGCGGGGCTTCCAATGCTCCCTTTCCAATCACACCAAGTGTCTTGAGGGAAAATGGATCGAGAACCCTGACCACATCACTCCCGACATCTGCAACATACAAATATTGGCCACTCGGACCAAGGGTGAGATCGTGAGGACGGTCAAATGTTCCAGAGGAGGCCGTGAGAAACATGGCCTCATCGCCAAAAGCATGCGCTAAGTGGAAATTCAGCATCACAGCCACACCAAGAAAAACACCAAGCAAATATACTCTCAAACGCATATTTTTCTTCCTCACCCCCTTTAAACTCTCGATACAATTATACGAGCCTGTGCAAAACTGCAAAGACTATATGTGACAGCCCTATCAGGCTCAACAACACACCGTTGAGTTTACCAAAGTCCATTGCCCAGCCGCATCAGTTCATGATAAGTTCTTCCCTCATCCCGAAACCTCCCATATGCGGAACTCGTAATGGCTAGCAAACCCATGAAGCAACCACCCCATTCACTAGGCATTCGCCACATTGCCCTTCGTGTAGGCGATGTTCAAAAATCAAAATCGTTTTACCTACGAGTATTTGGAATGTACCCCGTGTGGGAACCTGATCCACTGAGCACTTATCTCAGTTCTGGCTCAGATAATCTGGCATTACATCAAATTGAAAAACATCCTACTATACACCAACAACCAACCTTAGGCTCACTAGATCACTTTGGATTTCTCATGGAAACCCCTGAGGCCGTTGACGAGATGCTCCGATGGATTGAACAATGTAAGATACCGATCATGGAAGCACCCAAAACACATCGAGATGGAAGTTATTCGTTCTATCTCGCTGATCCCGATGGGAATACCATACAAATTATCTATGAACCAAATATCAAAGGGCCTCCTTCGGCTTAAGACCTATCCACGTGCACCATGTGGCTTAAACGCCTTTTGACCCTTATTCCAGTGCTGTTGGCTGCCATCCTTCTGCAGTCTTATTTCTGGGTTCCCACCTATGAAACGCAAGCAAAAGGAAACCCTAAACGACTCCTAAAGTACATTGAGGCCTCAAGCGGTGATGCAAAAATCTTAAACCCAATTTTGAATGCAGACAGTGCAAGCAGCAATATCACAGGTATGGTCTTTGAAGGTCTATTAGACCTGGATGAGAACCTTGAGCTTCGTGGCCGCCTAGCGACCCACTGGACTATTACAGAACAGACTTATTTGCTCGTCGACCCAAACTCTCAACTTCCTAGTGGCGAACCCGCAACCGGTGCACTTCTTGAACAACGAATACAGTATGCACTCGACACTGGAGCCTTGCCTGAGTTGAAGAATATTTTGCTTGATATGCGCAGACTGCCTTCGGAATTACAGACCACTACTATTACCGCTCAAGTTCCGGGTGACGGCAATCAAACAAACCCGCTGTCAGTTTCAATATCAATCACCATCCCTGAACGCCTTGCATTTACACTCAATCGAGTTGATCAAGATTTCTTCAATCGCTTAGCACCAGTCATAGGAAATCAATACGGTACCCACTTTCAACACGACAAGTACCTTCACAACGTGGATTCAGTCGATGAAAATATTGTGGCGCAGGTCAAAGCGCAACTTCCATCACTCCTCAGTGTTACCGAACACAATCCAGAAATTTTGTTTCATCTTCGCCACGGAGTGAGATTCCACGATGGCCAAGAGTTCAACTCTACCGATGTCAAATTCACCTACGACTCGATTATGAATCCCAGAAATATTTCGCCCCGTACTTCAGACTTTGAGCCCATCAAAACCATTGAAATTTTTGACACCCACACCGTAAAAATAATCTACAAACGACTATACTCACCTGCTATCTCGGCGTGGACAATGGGTATACTCCCAGAACATCTCCTGAATGATGTCGCCATGCAAAAAGAAATGGATGAGCGTAACCTCTCAAAGGCAACACGAGAAACATTCAGCATGCGTGATAGCACGTTCAATCGTAACCCAATCGGGGTTGGTCCATTTCGTTTTGTCGAATGGCAGAGTGACCAGTTTATCAAGCTTGATCGAAACGAAGACTACTGGGAGGGTGCACCAGAATACGAGCAATATATCGTTCGAATTATCCCTGATCTTCTGATCCAAGAAGTTGAGTTCCAAACAGGCGCAATTGATTTTTACTCTACCCTCCCACACCAAGTCGCACGCTATCGTGAAGACGACAAATATCAAAATTTCTCGAGCCTTGGATTCGGATATGTCTATATCGGATACAACAACCGCAAACCACTCTTTGCCAACCCTCAAGTTCGTCGAGCAATGAGCATGGCCATTAATGTCGATGAAATTATCAAGTACATCATGTACAACGAGGCCGAACGTGTAACCGGCCCCTTTCCCAAAGTCACAGAGTGGTATGACGAGTTGATTCAGCCAGTTCCCTACGACCCAGAGGGCGCTCGAAAACTACTCGCATCCCTCGGGTGGAAAAAAAATGCTGAGGGATGGCTTGAAAAAGATGGAAAGATTTTCGAGTTTAACATGGTCACCAATAGCGGCAATCCCATTCGAAAAAATATTATGTCAATAGCGCAAAACGCCTGGAAAAAAATAGGAATTAAGTGTAACACTCAGTACTTTGAGTGGGCAGTATTTCTTAAAGACTTTATTAACACCGGAGATTTTGATGCGACAGTACTTGGATGGAGCATGGGTATAGACCCAGACCTTTATCAAATATGGCATTCATCCCAATCCGGTCCACAACAGCTGAACTTCGTCGGATACAACAACCCTCAAGCCGATAAACTGATTGTACGCATTCGACAAGAATATGATCGTTCCCAACAGCGCATATTGACACATGAACTACACAAAGTTATTCACGAAGACCAGCCATATACCTTCCTCTACGCGAGTAAGGGAACGCGTATTCTCGATAAAAAGATCGTCATCGTTGAGCCGCAACTTGACGGAAGCGAGCGATACAAAAAAATCTACCCGCTCAAGAGTGGAGCCATTCAATTTTATTTTACGAAATGGCGAAAGCTAGAACATACCCCAGCATTTTAATATGTGGACCTACATCACTCGAAATATCCTCCAACGAATCATCACGTTGCTCATTGTTTCCATCGTGGCACATTCAGTCATACATCTTGCTCCTGGCGAACCGAGCCAAGTAGATCCATCAAACCCAAGAATGAAGCCATCCGACATAGAAAATATCCGGGCCGCCTTCCATCTTGATGATCCACTACATGTTCAGTATGTGTATTGGATGAGGGATCTCTTCACTGGAGAGCTGAAATCGTTCAAAGACAACCAACCTGTCCTTCCAAAAATATGGCAACGTTTTCTAAATTCACTCCCCTTGCTAATCTGCGCAACCCTTATTATATGGAGTCTCTCGTTTCCTACAGGTATTCATGCGGCAATGCGAAGGGGCTCAGCGTACGACCGCACAACAACCTTCACTGCCTATGCACTGATCTCAATCCCCGGGTTTTTCCTGTCATATATTATGATCTTATGGGTGGTCAACACCTTTAATGTACCCGTCATTGGAATGAAAACCTTTGGCATGGAAGATGCTGATGTGGCATTCAGATTGATGGATCGCCTCTGGCACCTGGTGATCCCATCTCTCATGTCCGCCATCGGCGGCATTGCAGTTCTTTCGCGTTATGTCCGTTCACAAATGTTGGAGGTAGTAGGACAGGACTATGTTCGAACTGCGCGCGCCAAAGGGCTCTCAGAAGATAACGTCATTTACCGCCATGCACTTCAAAACGCATTACTCCCGTTCGTCACCATGTTTGGATTTCTACTTCCAGCACTTATTGGAGGCTCAGTTATTTTTGAACAAATTTTTGCCTGGCCAGGACTCGGGCGCCTTGGCTATGAAGCTATTCTTGCACGAGATTTCCCCGTAATTCTCACTATCAACTTTATCGCTGCAGTGCTCACACTTGCAGGAACATTGATCTCAGACCTGCTATATGCTGTGGTAGATCCTCGAATACGGTTGCAGTGACAACAACAAAAAAATCAGCTATGAACACCCAACAGGAAATCATAGACCAACTCCCTCCACCTGAAACCCAATTTCAAGAGTTCTGGCGAATCCTAAAGAAAGATCGTCTTGCGATCTTCGGGATGATCGTCTTGGGTCTACTTTTAACACTCGCAATTGCCTCCAAGTTCACCACCGAATGGGTTGTGATCTTTGATCCTTCAACCGTACGTCTTCCCGACAAGTTCCTTCCCCCTATGTCGGAATCGTCTACCGATCTCGTTCCTAGTGAAGACCACCCAGTATTTGGAATCTACCTATTTGGAACAGATGAACTTGGGCGTGATGTCTTCGCTCGCATGCTTCAGGGATCATTTGTCTCTCTTTCAATAGGATTTATCGCGGTCGGAATATCAGTGGGAATTGGGATTTTTCTTGGAGGGCTGTCCGGATACTATGGTAACGTCAAATTAGGCTTCATCTCCATCGATACCCTAATCATGCGTTTTACCGACGTCATGCTCTGCTTTCCAACATTCTTCTTGATTCTCACAGTCGTCGCACTTCTCCCACCAAGCATCTACAACATCATGATCGTGATCGGAGTAACCAGTTGGATGGGCACCGCACGATTCGTTCGCGCAGAGTTCTTGTCATTGAGGGAACAAGATTTTGTCATTGCGGCAAAAGCATTAGGATTACCAGAACACCGAATTATTTTCCGCCACATGGTTCCAAACGCAATGGCTCCGGTCCTTGTCTCAGCTACCATTGGTGTTGCATCGGCCATTCTTACCGAATCAGGACTAAGCTTTTTAGGATTTGGCGTGCAACCTCCATTTGCAACATGGGGAAATATTCTTTCCGACGGAAAGGGGTTTATTTTTGATGCTCCATGGCTATTTTTCATCCCGGGGTTTGCCATCCTCATCGTCGTCCTCGCGTTCAATCTTTTCGGAGAAGGCTTGAGAGAGGCACTAAACCCAAAACTGAGAAGAAGATAAATGGACACACCAAACATCCCATTACTTGATGTGAGAAATCTCTCAACATCATTTTTTACTGAAAAGGGTGAAATCGGCGCTGTGCAAAATGTGAGTTTTCAGATCCTGCCTGGAGAAACCCTTGCACTGGTTGGAGAGTCCGGATGCGGAAAATCGGTGACGGCTCTCTCAATTATGCAATTGCTTGATCATCAAGGAAAAGTTGTCACAGGAAAAATTTTCTTCAATGGCCAAGACTTGACAAACACTACAGAGCATAAACTCCAAAAAATTCGTGGCAACAAGATCGGAATGATATTCCAGGAACCCATGACATCACTCAACCCAGTATTTAGAATCGGCGATCAAATTGGAGAAGCATTATTCACACACAAAGGTTTCAGTAAAGAACAGGCAAGAACTGAATCCCTCCGATTATTGGATCGAGTAGAAATTCCCTCTCCCAAGAGACGAATTGACCAATATCCCCATGAACTTTCAGGTGGAATGAAACAGCGAGTCATGATCGCCATGGCCCT
>DCWI01000062.1:83907-84233 GCA_002328825.1 Nitrospiraceae bacterium UBA2166
GCGAGTCATGATCGCCATGGCCCTCGCCTGTGGCCCCGACCTTCTTATCGCAGATGAGCCAACCACAGCCCTCGATGTAACTATTCAAGCTCAAATTCTCGACTTATTAAGAACCTTGCAAGCAGAAATGAGCATGGCTATTCTTTTGATCACTCACAACCTTGGCATCGTTGCACAATTTGCACATGACGTGGTGGTCATGTATGCAAGCAAGATCGTGGAACGCACTGATGTGCTAACGCTCTTCAAAACCCCCCAACATCCCTATACAAAAGCCCTGCTCAATGCACTCCCTCGACCAGGCCATCCGTCTACCCGCCTCAAAG
>DCWI01000025.1:0-589 GCA_002328825.1 Nitrospiraceae bacterium UBA2166
AAGAAACTCAATGGTTCCGACGCTGTCATATTCCACAGCCTTTGCCGCAGTGACAGCAGCCTGCCCCATAGTATCTCTCAGTGAGGAGTCAAGTGCCAAGGATGGAGAAACCTCGATTAGCTTCTGATGACGTCGTTGGATCGAACAATCACGTTCACCCAAATGAATGCAATTGCCTTCTCGATCTGCAACTATTTGAAACTCAATGTGATGAGCGCGTTCAATGCATTTTTCGAGAAACACATCAGATTCTCCAAATGCTGCTTCTGCTTCGCGTTTTGCAGACTCGAGCCCCGCACGAAGATCCTCATCAGTTCGGACCACACGCAACCCACGTCCTCCGCCTCCAGCACTGGCTTTAATCATGACGGGATACCCCGCGCTTCTCGCAAAAGCAAGTGCTTCCTTATCCGATTGAATTGCGCCATCTGTACCAGGCACAACTGGCACTCCAACATTCATCATTGCCTGTCGTGCTTGAACCTTGTTACCCATCAAATAAATCGCCTGTGGCGATGGCCCAATAAAGGTGACACCATGGTGCCGACAAAGCCACGCAAATTCTGCGTTTTCGGACAGGAATCCATAG
>DCWI01000025.1:893-1306 GCA_002328825.1 Nitrospiraceae bacterium UBA2166
GTTTTCGGACAGGAATCCATAGCCTGGATGAATTGCGTCTGCCCCTGTTTCATTTGCCAATTGGACGATTCGCTCCATGTCAAGATACCCTTGAAGCGGTTCTGCCCCAAGGCAGATAGCCTCGTCTGCCTTCTTAACATAAATTCCCGTCGCGTCTGGCTCGGTATAAACCGCAACGGTCGGTATTTCTAATTCGCGACATGCACGAATTACTCGCATTGCGATCTCACCGCGGTTGGCAATAAGGATTTTGTTAAACATCGGGACGCAAGCCTATCACAGCCATTTCACTGTGTCGAGAAAGAGTTGATTGTCTCCATTTGACCTCTAAACACACGCTTGACGGGGCTCACCGAGGTTCCTATAATTCGCATCAGATTACCCTACAAGGGCGGGAATAGCTCAGTGGTAGA
>DCWI01000025.1:1611-31717 GCA_002328825.1 Nitrospiraceae bacterium UBA2166
GGAATAGCTCAGTGGTAGAGCATCGCCTTGCCAAGGCGAGGGTCGCGGGTTCAAATCCCGTTTCCCGCTCCATACTTACGGTGTCATCCTCTTTTGTGGTCACGGTTCCCGATCGAGTTTCCACGATCCTTCAGGGGCATCTAAATGGGGAGTCGGATTTAGTAGACTGGGAAGAAAACCCAGAGCAAGAACTTTTTAGAAGCTTCTTCTCTATCAGAGTGCAGCACAATAAGACAATCTTCAGAAAACGATTACGGCTTCTTTAAAAATCACCAAATCTGTCACCTAAAGCACTAGATTTCGCAGATATGTACGCTCTCGACTCAACCGCACTAGATTTAGCACTAACACCCCTCTTAACGTCCCGATGAGCCTCCGCTTTAGCTCGTTTCCCTTGTTTTGCTCTCCTAGCAAATATTCTACCGGCAATAGATTTTTCAAGATTAGGGAAACTCTTATACAAAACCCGTGAAAGGTTGGCTGTACTCAAAATCAGTCTTTGTTTCCATTTATTATCTGGGTATAACGTTTCTAAGTTGTGTCGGCCCACCTCAAATACAAATTCTTTCACTTTCTCTTTAAACTCATTTGTATACGTAAAAAAACTTTCTTCCTGTATATAGGAATCATCAAAAAGATTTCTCTGGTAATAGGTGCTTACCGCATATGGATTTACACTATTTTGGTATATTTGAATCCCATACCCTTGCCGCTTGGGTTCGAGCCAATACTCTTTAAAACCATATTCGTCGGCATATTCATCATAAATCCGTGTTCCTGGAAATGGTATTAACGAACCTGATACCTGAAATAAATATACGTCATCCCATGTTTCACGCACAAATTTAATCGAGTTAGCTACACTTTGTGGCGTCTCCCAAGGAAACCCAGTCATCAAATTTGCCCATACCTGTAGCCCCGCCTGAGCACCAACTCGCACTGCATTGTAGTTATCTTCCACCGTACACCTTTTGTCCATGCGCTGTAATGTCTCTTCGTCTCCACTTTCTATTCCAAAAGAAATCAGATAACAACCAGCAGCCTTCATCATCTCCGCCATCTCAAGGTTAACAAACTCTGCCCGAGTCGATGCTTGCCATGATACTTTCGGCTGAATCTTTTTTATCGCTTCACAAAATCCAGCTACATGTTTTTTATTTACTGTAAAAACATCATCTGCAATCGTGAAATTAGTTACTCCATATTTATCTACCCTACGCTGTATTTCTTCCATCAATTTCGGCATAGGTTCAAAGGAAACTCGTTGACCAAATACCCTCCAGTCACAAAATGTACAGGTAGCGGGGCAACCTCGAGTCGTGTAAATGCGGTGAATTCCTCGAATTAACGAGTCATTTTGACGAAACGCCTCACGATCAAAAGGATCGAAATCCGGGGAGGGAAGTTCAGCAAGTTCTGCATCTGCAACTCTTTTTCGAGGCGGGTTTGTTACTATCTTCCCATCTTCGTTGCGGTAGGTAATTCCTTGTATAGCAGCTAGGCCCTCCCCTTTTTCCTGTACGATATCGTCTGGAGAGATATTTAACCCCGCATAATATCCTAAGTCAGGTTTTTGGATCCAAGGCACAGATCCGTTTACCTGATTCATTCTTACTGACTGGATAGGATTTCCACTCCAATAATCACACAACTCTCCCATTGTTACCTCACCCTCATTGCGAACCACGATGTCCGCTCCGGCTTCTATAACCTCTTTTGGCGCATCCGTTGGATGTGGCCCACCTAAGACCACAATTAGGCCTTCTTTTTTTAAAAGCCGTATTAACTCATATACTTCTAGAACCTGAAATGTCAGCATAGCAATACCGACTATTTCTGCTTCGCATTCTCGGGCCTTTGCTACGAATTCATGAGGAGTGATTGCTTTCTTAAAAGTATTTATAGCGGTAGATACGTTAAAGCCCTTTTCTTTCAACACACCAGCTATCATAGCCAATGAGTTTGGTATTTCCCCAATAATTGTGGGGTATATTAGAAGAACATTTTTCTTCATATATAATTTCCCTTTTCTCTCCGCCAATTAGTTGTTAACAACAATGATGCCTTGATTGTATTAAGTGTGGCTACTTGTCTTAATGTCACCACTATATCTCATTCCCACTCTTACGGGATTGATTTCAGGACTTATTTATTCTTTTGGACAAACTTGGTGTTTCTCCAAACTTTTTATCAAATAGCGTTAGAAAACACGTTGCTGGTTAATTATCATAATGATTGAATGCCTCAATGCAATAGAAGATGTCTGTTTCCAGCTCTACTCTGCCGTGGAAACCTGAGGCTGTTTTGTGATTGTGTTGACCTGATTTTATTAGTCATGCTCATATTTTTTCGTATAATTCTCTGCCACGGAACTATTTTGCGCTATGTTTCTAAAAAAAGGCAATTTCTGTAGTTATAACTAGTAACGATCAAAGCAATGCAGGCTATACACGAAAGAGACAGAAAACTTTTCAGAAACTCCGTGTTGACCCTCACATTACGCGCTGGTAAGCTTTCCTCATCACGTGCGAAGCACGTTTTGCGATATTGCTAGGAACTCACATCGATCATTTCAGCCATTATTTGGACACGCCGTAAAGTCTAACGGCAATCCAAAACCTCTCGATTATGCACATACCAATTCCATGCTCACGAGGAAATAATGATTCACTTTGATCAATTGATCCCTAGCAATGGTTATGTGATTGGCGAATTAGCGTGCGGGCATGAAGGAGACATTAGTAAATGTCAGAAGCTCATCGACTGTGTTGCAAGCAGTGGCGCCTCTATCGTGAAGTTTCAAATATTTATTCCGTCAGAGCGTGCAACCGAAGATCATCCCGAATGGAAAATTTTTAACGATTTAGCCTTGACGCGACAAGAATGGCTCCAAGCTTCACAGTACGCACGTGCAAAAAATCTTACAATTTTTGCGGATGTTTTTGGCGAGGCGGGTTTTTCCATTGCACAAGAAATAGGAGTTGATGGCTATAAAATTCATTCTGAGGATCTCCACAATATCCATTTTATTGCAAAGGTGGCCGCTGACAATAAGTTGCTGCTTATTGGCGTTGGTGGTGCGCACAGAATTGAAATTTACAATCTTATTCGATTTCTAAAAGCGAAAGATGTCTGTCGTCAGATCGTCTTGATGCCTGGCGTGCAAACTTTCCCCACTCCCCTTGAAGCACATTCTATTGAAGAAGTTGGCGATCTCCATGCCATCTATGCAAGCCAAGGGATTAAAGTAGGATTTTCTGATCATATCTCTGGCGATTGTGAAGAGGCACTTATCGCACCACTAATGGCATTGGCGCATGGGGCATGTATTCTTGAAAAGCATATTACCATTGATCGTGACGACCAGTGGGAAGACTATCAATCTGCCTTAGGCCGAGAAAACTTTGCACGCTTTGTCCACTACGTGAATAGGGTATCGCCATTATTGAGAAAAACAGGAAATTTCAATGATTTTGAAAGTGAATATAGGCATATCTTTAAAAAAACACCCGTCGTATCGCGCACACTACAAGCAGGACACATACTGGAGTTAGGGGATATTCACTATGCAAAGCATGCTGATAGTAAAGTGCCTCTATCAAGTACGCAGCTTCTCAATAAAACACTTCGTACTGCTGTGTCACAATATGGACCATTACGCCCGACAAATGTGAACAACGTGGTGGGAGGAATTATTGTCGTTCGCTGTATGTCAAATCGTTTTCCTAACAAGGCGATAAAAACTATACAGAACCGTGAAGCAATTTCACTGTTGATTGAACGGATACAACGCTGTACGACACTTGATCAAATTGTTTTGGCCACAACAAGCGATTCTTCAGATGATGTTCTTGTCGATATTGCGGAACGGCATAAAATTTCGTCGTTTCGTGGGTCCCGAGATAATCTTTCCTCCCGATTTTACGGGGCTGCAAAACATTTTGGGCTGGATCATATTGTACGAATCACCGGTGACGATCTTCTACGTGATGAAATCATGATTGATCGAGCAGTGGAAAGCCATCTGCATCACGGATGCGATGTAACCTTCATGCACAATATGCCCTATGGAACCTCGTCGGACGTATTCAGTCTCAATGTCATCGAAACAATTTTCAATACAGCCCGTGTCCCTAAGAATACAGAGTATTTGGAATATTACCTTGAGAATGACCGGTATTTTAGCATGAATACTATTAGGTCAGATTATCAGTTTAGCCCAGACTTGCGCATGTCGCTTGACTATGAAGAAGATCTTCAGTTTTTCTGCCGCGTATTCGATCAATTTTATCCTTGCAATCCAACATTTACGGTGGCAGATACTTTACAATGGATTCAAGAAAACCCTTCTGTTATAAATATTAACAAACACAAACCAGTGAAACTTACGCGTAACGATATAGATGTAAGTCTGAACATATGAAATCACAGCTTCAATCCTTACCATTGGACTCGCGTTTTCAACGAATAACATGCTGTTCATGAGCACACATACACTCGAGCATCATTCTCCATGCTAACAGCTGTCGTAACGGGTTCGGAAGGACAACTCGGAAGAACATTCTGCTCGAAGCTGAAAAGTCTTGGATATCAGGTTGTTGGATTTGACACTGCAAATCAAGTGAATGACAACATCATTTTTCATCAGGTGGATATCACCGAATCACACAGCATTGGCAATGCCATGGATAAGCTCGAGAATAATATTGACCTCTTGATCAACAATGCAGGGGTCTCCGTATTCTCTCCCTTTGAAGAGCGAACAGATGAGGACTTGGATCACGTTATTGGGGTAAACCTTAAAGGTACAATTCTAATGACGCAAATTGTCTTTAATAGATTTTTTAAACCTTGCAAGAAGGGATGTATTGTCAACCTTGGCTCAATCTATGGGGTAGTTGCCGGAGACATGACGATCTACGGTGAAAATGATCGCAGAACTCCTGAAGTTTATGGAGCGACAAAGGCTGCAATCATCAATTTGACCAAATATTTTGCCGCGTACATGGCTCCATATAACGTGAGAGTAAACTGTATCTCTCCTGGAGGAATATTTGCTGACCACAATGCGGATTTTGTTAACAAGTACTCCTTAAAAGTTCCCCTTCAACGCATGGGAAATGTTGAAGATATTCTCAGCACTCTGGAATATCTCATCGCAGAAAAATCATCCTATGTGACAGGACAAAACATTGTGATTGATGGGGGACTGACAGCGTGGTAGACCTCCAAAAGATTGGGACAAAATCGAAAAAGTTGTGGCGGGTTGATGAGCGAGAATTAGCATATATTCAGCAAGCTATTGCAAGCGGTCTCACTGGTGATGCGACAAAAACATTTGAAGAGGCATTTGCGAAAAAATTTGGCGTGCAGTACGCCATCGCTGTAAATTCTGGCACGTCTGCGTTGCATGCTGCAATCGTGGCACTCGAGATTGGCCCGGGAGATGAAGTTATTGTGCCACCATTAACATTTATAGCACCCGCTTTCGCGCCACTTTTTGTAGGAGCAATACCTGTATTTGCCGATATCGATCCGCAGACATTTAATATCGACCCGGAAGATATTCGGAGAAAAATCACACCACGGACACGAGCTATTATCACAGTGTCTCTCTATGGTTTGTCACCAGACATGGACACGATAATGGAGATCGCCACCCAGCATAATCTCAAGGTAATTGAAGATAACGCTCAATGTGTTTTGGGAAGATACAAAAAACAAATCGTAGGCACGATCGGGGACATTTCGATTTTCAGTCTACAAAGGAGTAAACACCTTACCGCGGGAGGTGGAGGCGTTGCAATTACAAACAACGAGAAGATCGCCGAAAAATTTCGAAAGGTTTCCGACCTCGGATATACTACATTAACAGCAAAACCTATTTCCAACGAAGATTTCAAAGAAAGGATACAACACCCTGACTTTAAACGACATGAGCTGATTGGGTACAACTTTCGCATGCCTGATGTATGCGCAGCCATGGCTCTCGCCCAAGTAGAAAAGATGGACATGCTTTTGGAAAAACGTATTGCAATTGCTAAACTATATGAGGAAGTACTTCGCGTTTGTGATTGGTTGATCCCCCAACATTGCCCCAAGGATATCATGCACACATACTGGACTTATGCAATAAAACTCGACACGACCAAAAAAGCAATTTCTTGGTTAGAATTTCGCACGGCATTTCGCAACAACGGAGGCGAACGATTTTATGGAGCATGGACATTAGGATATCTTGAACCCGCCCTAGAAGGGATGAAATTAGGTACACATGGCATGAGGTATGAAAAAGGCCTTTGCCCAGTCGCAGAATCAGTACAACCCTACATAATTCAGTTAAAAACAAACTTTGAGGATCTGCAATATGCTCACCAGCAGTCAAATGCTTTAGCAAAAACAATTTCTCAGTTTTCCCTTGCCTAAGGTCTGAAACGCACTAACTCCCAGTGGGAAGTAGAAAAATGACCGCTATTCATAGAACCAAGCTCATTACTCACCGCCCACACGACAGAGACAGGCTTGAGGACTTTCTTCCGTTTGTCTGATGGATCATTCATTTGAATAAGACACTACTCCTCTCAACTCATTCACGTTTCTTACTACAATTATTCGAACCTATTATTCCTGCACTTTCCACACAATTTCGTATTGTGATTGTCTTGATCGTAGGCAAAAACATTCAAGTGCCAACGAGAATGTCAGAAATGCTACTCACGTGGAAAAACGAAGGTGTAGTAGAGCAGTTTTTTTTCACTCCAGACCCCCGAGAAACATTCAAGTTTCATATGGCGATATGGAAACTTATCCCGCAACTTAAAAAATACACGTTTGATCTCTGGCTTGCCACAAGTGATACACTCCCGAGTGATCGATACATGTCAGATTATGTTTTGCCGAGTTCTAGCATTCGAATTGTAATATGGCCTTATATTACCTATTTATTTTGGCAACATTCCGCGTTTTCGAAAACAATTTTGAGCAACACGAAAACCCACATAACTCCCTCTGAGACAAAAAATCTCGTTCTGAACATTAGCAAGCAAGTCTATCGTTTTATAAAATACGCATGGAGTTGGGTGACAGTCCGAGGAAAAGAGGAATCAAGGCACTCTTTGAGAAAAACGGTCCAAATTTACACTGATTATCTTATCAATCAAATTATTTTTCCCCTGTTGATCGCTCGCAAAACGTTTCAGTGTGAACCTTACGATGCAATGATTCAAACTGCTTCTGGCCGCTCCGATGCCTATGTGTTCTGTAATGAATTAGAGGTTGCAGCACATAGAATTCTTCTCAAAACAGATCATGTATATGTTGCACGTTTCCCAACATTGGATAAATGCCGTTGTACCCTTGACGCAATAAAAAAAACAACGATCCTGTGCGCATTGAGCGGATGGGAACATCACGCTTTGATTCCGACCGATGTCTTGGCCTTATATTACCGCGACTTGAAAACCATTATCTCATCAACCAACGCCAACAACATTCACTTACGGCGTCACCCTGGTTTTGGACCAAACGATGGTTGGGCTTGGGCTGGGCAATTGCATCACTATCTTACAGAGAGAGGGATTCGGTGTGAAGTCATCGGGTGTGAACGAGCCTTGCCAGAAATCGCGTGTGAGTATCTAGGTAGTGTTGGAGTGGCATGTTCATCGGCGTTGCGGGAGATTCGCGCATCGTGTAGCTATACCTTTGCTATTTGCCTTTCCAGCGTCTCAAAATCTTGGTACCGCCAGTTGCACAAACAGAATGCTGACCCAAAATTTATACTCGGCACCGATGGTATTGGATGGATTGAGGAAGATGGAAGTTATGATCCATCGATCTTTGAACAGAAGCTCTATATTCCTAAAACAAAGAAAAGCATTGTAGATATTGTACTGGAACAATCGCAACACGCAGAAGAAATCCAGCACAGCCAGCTATCTAATCGCATCAAGTAACGTATGTATAAATTTATGATATCCGTGCGAAGTTTTCGTGGATACTACGTCTAGCACTATGACGCATAACGCATCGTCTGTGAAAAAAGATGAATGATGACCACACCAGCGACAATTAGCCCCATACCGAAAATGGCCGGAGCATCAAGAGCCTGATTGAATACTATCACACCGATAAGAGCGATCAATGTAATCCCAATGCCAGACCACACTGCATAAGCAATACCTAGAGGAATCGTCCGAAGCACCAGGCTGAGGAAGTAAAATGCCGTACTGTATCCAAACACAACTACAACACTTGGAATGAATTTCGTAAATTCACTCGAGGATTTCAATGCAGTTGTTCCAATCACTTCAGCCACGATCGCAATCAACAGATAAACATATGCCATAACCCCATTCCTCCGTAACCTACTCTCACAATACATTCTTGCGACCGCACGCCGGTCCAATAAAACAACGCTTGACGGATTGCAATATGAGAAGCGACACTTGCCTTAAAAGCTCAGTAAAACAAGAAAGCCTCAGATGCTTTTTAAATGCCTACTCAAACCGAACTTCAATGAATGCAGTGTCTTTCAGTTCATTTAACCACTCTTGATAGACTTGCTGCGATTGTTCGCGAAGTAATTTGCTCTCAATCTCTTCTTTGACTTCCTCAAATCCTTTAAAACCGGCTGGTTTCTTCTCATCAACACGAATAATATGAAACCCTACAGGAGATTCAATTATCTGCCCAATCTCGCCAGGGTCAAGGAGGTCAATACTCTGTTCCATCTGAGGCAAAAGGGATCCGCGTATCATGACTCCAAGGCTGCCGCCATGTTTTGCCTCTGGGCCATCTGAATAGTCCTTAGCAAGCTCTTCAAATGGCCGTCCATTTTTAATTTCATTGAGTACATGCTCTGATCGTAGGTGAGCCTTTTCAAGACTACCAGAGTCACTTACACTTAACATGATCTGGCTAATGCTAACCTCCCCTGGAATGCGAAACTCTTCTTGATTGGAATTGTAGTATTCACGAAGTGAGTTTTCTGGTATCAGGAGGGTGTTCCGAATTTTTTGTTGGTATACCCTCATTAAAAGAAGCTGTTCTTTTGCCTCTTTGCGGTCACTTGCCGTGGGTGTCGTAGCAGGATCTTCACCACGCCGTGCCCGTATGTCCTGAGCAGTTGAGTCAACTTCACGATCACTAACACTCAATCGCATCGCTTGTGCCTGCTGGAGTTGGAGCTTTCGCTCAATCATAGAAACCAATAATTTATATCGGGCTTGCTTTACCTGTTTCAAAAGCTCCTCTCCAGCAAACTGCGTGTTTAGTTGAGGCATGAATGTTGCAATTTCTTGGTCAAGTTCTGAAAGTGTAATCACGTCATCATTGACAATGGCGGCAATACGATCTTTGGTGTCTACACCATCTTGCGCAAAGGTATTAACAATAGACAGTGAGGTGGAAAAAAAAATGATAATGATGAGAACGATAGAGCTTGTAACGAGGTAACAATACGTGTTGGGCAATGTCACAGGGAGAAAAGAGCAGGGCACTTCCCGTGAGATATTAAGCCTTACAAGAATACTGAAAGACTCTTTGAGCATTGTGCTACGAAGTAATTTCCGCAACTTGCTCACGATCAGACACACCAATCATGGTGTTGAGAGACTGCCGAAGTACCTGGAACGTTTGAGTCCATTCCTTTGAAGCAATAAGGATTTCGATCGTTTGGGGTGTTGGGAAGCGCACCATATCACCATGCTGCTGAATTAATGCTGGGATAGCATCGACAGAAGGAGAAGCTCCTACTGAAAAATTACATGTGATAGCGCGAGTGCTAACCTCACATCGTTCTAAACCCAAAGTTTTCGCGAGGAGTTTAATTTCCATAACTTGAAAAAGATGTTCAAGGGAATCAGGAATCGGCCCATAGCGATCGAGAATTTCCCCATGGAGCAATGCAAGGTCGCTAACTTTCGCACTTGATGACAGCCGTTTGTAAAGAGCTAAGCGTTGATGAACATCGGAAACATATTCAGCCGCAATATAGGCTGATACTGGAAGCTTTATCTGAGGTTCACGAGGCTCATTTACAACTTCACCTCGTCGTTGTCGTACAGCCTGTTCCAACATTTGAACATACAATTCAAATCCCACGGCCTCTATTTGCCCAGACTGTTGCTTCCCCAACAAATTTCCTGCACCTCGAATCTCAAGATCTCGTGCGGCAATACGAAACCCCGACCCCATTTCACAAAACTCGTTGATAGCTTCCAGCCTTAGTTTCGCAGTATCCGATATAATGGCTTCACTTGGAACAAGCATATAGGCATAACCTTGTTCACCAGAACGCCCTACACGCCCCCGTAATTGATATAATTGTGCAAGCCCAAATTGATCAGCTCGGTTGATAATAATCGTATTTGCGGAAGGAATATCAAGCCCAGATTGAATAATTGCAGTCGCAACAAGGACTGTTATATCTCCGCTAAGGAAACGCAGCATAACCGCTTCAAGTGCACGAGTATTCATTTGCCCATGAGCAATACCAATACTAGCGTCTGGAACTAACTCCCTTAACCACATACCAATCTGCTCAATAGTCATAACTTTATTGTGGACAAAAAATACTTGGCCTCCTCGATTTAATTCCCATTGAATAGCTTCACGTATGACACGATCATTTTTTCGAACAACTTGCGTTTTAATCGCAAGGCGCCCTTCCGGATGCGTGTCAATAATCGAAATATCCCGTAAGGAAGACATAGAAAGTTGCAGTGTACGAGGGATTGGAGTAGCCGTTAAAGTAAGCACATCAACCGAATGAAACAGTTGTTTGAATCGCTCTTTGTGACGAACACCAAACCATTGTTCCTCATCAATAATCGCCAAGCCAAGATCTTTAAATATAATATCTTTTTGTAACAAACGGTGCGTTCCAATTAAAATATCAATAATACCAACCTTGACATCATTGATCACAATTTGCTGCTCTTTGCGAGACTGAAAACGGCTTATAATTCCAACACGTACAGGGAAGGGAGCAAATCGGCGCGAAAAATTCTCAAAATGCTGATTAGCCAATAATGTTGTTGGGACAAGAACAGCAACTTGCCTATTATCAAGCACAGCCTTAAATGCTGCACGCATGGCAACTTCTGTTTTTCCATAGCCAACGTCGCCACATACCAGTCTGTCCATAGGACGTGAGGATTCCATGTTTCGCTTAACATCTTCAATTGCCGTCAACTGGCCTGAGGTCGCTTCGTATTCAAATGCCGCATCAAATTCATGTGAAAGAATTGAATCTTGAGAGTATCCGACACCTTCAACGAGTTCACGACGCGAGTAAAGATCCAGGAGTTCTTCAGTCATATCCTCGATACTTTTCTTCACCCTACTTTTTGTTTGACTCCACCGTGTTCCACGAAGAGTATCCAAAGATGGGGTATGACCCTCTTGACATTGATAACGCTGAACCTGATTCATGCGATCAAGAGGAACATACACAACATCATTTCCCGCATACTCAATCATAAAAAATTCTTGCTCGTATCCTTGAATTTCAAGGCGCCGAAGCCCAGCATACCGACCAATTCCATATTCCACATACACAACAAAACTTCCCAATTCAATATCCTCGATCAAGGGAAGGAAATGCGCACTCTTCAAGTGTCGTTGTGAAGAACGCGATATTAATTTCGCAAACAAGTCTTCTTCGCGAAGGATCGCCCCAAAACCTTCCATGAGAAAACCACTCGACAAAATGCCATATGCAAGATAAATTGGACCACCTGCCATGTGAGACCCTAGAGTGACTTGATGATGTGCATGCCATAACTTGGCCGGAACATCATGCTCAGCAAACAACGTACACAATCGATCTGCTTGGCCATAACTTCGCGCGACGACAACGACAGATCCACGAGAACGAAGCTCCTTAATAAGTTTTATAACCGATAAAAACGGCGCGCCGTGCACACCAAACCCAACACTCTCTGGTGATCGACACTCCATATGAATTGAGGTATCGGTATAGGCTCCTTCGCGATAAATGGATCGCTCGGTGGCATGGGGAATCGTTTCAGTAACGATAACTGTCCGGCCATCCTTCGCTGTACCAATTGACTCCCAAGAAAGATACAACATTTCAGGAGATGTCGCGGGTTCACTCCATTCTTCGATGGCCTGCATCATAAGATTATCGGCCTGTTGTCGAAGCTCATGAGGCTCATTCAAAACAACAATTGGTGGATCAAGGCAGTAGTCTGTTAGCGCATTCATCGTGCCATAGTATTGAGGAATCTGCCATTCAATGTTTGGCGGCAATGGCCTGTCCAAAAGTGCCTCAAGAATATACTCCCGTGCCGGTAACATTACTGCTTTGGGTTGTTCATGAGCTGAAATTTGGGAATTGGGATCAAACAGTCGAATTGACTCTAGTGTATCCCCAAGAAATTCAAGCCTCACAGGTTCATCGTGGGCAGTTGAAAAAAGATCGACGATCCCTCCTCTAACGCTAAACTCTCCATGATTCTGTACGATTGAGACATTGCGATACCCTAATCGTAAACAACGGTTAATGAAGACTTCTCTCTCCAGATAATCTCCTGGATGGAGTTCAAGATATGATGAAGCAAATGTGGCTTTCGGAATTGTACGTCGCAAAATACTTGAAATGCTACTCACAACGACTGTTGGATCGCCTTGAGTTAATTGATAAAGAGTCCTCATGCGCAATGCAACGAGATTTACTGCTGGAATTCCGGGTTGATACGGAGAGAGGTCCCAATCTGGAAATCGATGAATCGGCAATATAGGAAGGTTGAAAAAATCCCTGAAAAATACTAGATCAGCGTATATGGCATCGGCTGCGATTTCAGAACGTGTAACAATCAACATTGTTCGAGAGGTGCGCTGAGCTAATCGAAGCAGCAGTAAAGATTTTGCGGATCTGGTATATCCCGTAATTATCGGAAGATGGGCGCCTTGCTTTTGAACACTGTCAAGCTGAACAAGCAAAGCATCAAATCCTGCAACCGCCCTAGCGTTTGTCACAGCACTTGACACTACAAGGCCGCCCGAATGCGCTCAATCAGAATCGTGGTGGATATGGCAGGTACCTCCGGGAGCGATACGACCGATCCACCTCGTTTCTCAACCACCTCACGACCAATGATTTCTTGAGGGTTCCAATCAGCACTTTTCACCAAAACATCTGGCTGCACGACAGTAATAACTCGCAAGGGATCAGGCTCTGGGAAAATGACAATATAATCTACACAAATTAGGGCTGCCAAGATTTCACTTCGTTGATTCTCTGGAGTAATTGGCCTCTGTGATCCTTTAATCTGACTTACAGAAAGATCACTGTTAAGACCAACAACCAGTATTTCACCGAGATGACGTGCAGCTTGAAGAGAGCGTACGTGACCAACATGAAGCAAATCAAAGCAACCGTTAGTAAAAACAATCCTCTGACCTTGAACCCGACAGCGTTCCAAGATTACGGAAAGTTCTTCGAGTATTACATTTTTTTTACTCATAGCCATTTGGCCGCGATGATTTCAGGTTAGCATAGGGAGCATGCGACATCAATTTGCCCCCGAGTGTACAGAACAGGGAAGTAAGAGAATGTTGGCGTAACTTTAGGATACGGAAAAGGTTAAAACCATGCCAAGGTGAAGGTTTTCTTCTGCGTATCGACCAGCGGAAATTTCGAGCGCAAATGAGGATACATGGATGGGGTAATAAAGCGGACACGGAGTAGTTATGCAGGGTTGCATATGTTCCGCAACATCAACAATGACACCCTCAGCATCTAACCACAGGACATCAAGGGGAATAAGCGTATTTTTCATCCAAAACGGCCAGATCTTTTCATGTGTAAATACAAATAACATTCCACGATCTCTTGGCAAATGATTTCGATGCATCAGGCCTTCTTCTCGTAAATGGTCGGTATCGGCTATTTCAACAAAAAACTGTGCCCCATTGGGGAGAGTCACTGGCAATAATCCCTCATCCATGCCGCTATCGCTTGCAACACAGCCCAGGGCAAGGACACACAGGATCACTACAGATGTGACAAGAAATGGCATTCTGAAATACATTGTCTATAGTCTTGGACGAAACGCTTTACATGTCAAGAGTCAGTACAAAGTAGATTATTTACCCACAATCATGTGCAAGCACTTCAAATGTAATGCATTCGCTAATTTGAATAGTCTCCTCAGGTTCTAAAACAGCTCACAACTCTCTACTTTGAAGGATTACGACTCACTCATATATAGATTCTTTGCACGTACTTGGATACAATCTCGCGGCGGGAGAAAATCAGTCGCTACTCTCACATCATAATCTAAAAGGAATCTATTGCCACAGCCCCTACCACCACACCCTCCTCCAATTCCACCAACATGCGAAGAAGGACGCATCCTGCGCGCGTCCGTCCTGATTAGTGGGGCAACACTTCTTAGCCGAATCTTAGGGTTTGCTCGTGACATTGTTCTTGCGAGATTTTTTGGAGCAGGGATGGCAGCAGACGCATTTTTTGTTGCATATCGCATTCCCAATATGCTTCGCGAATTATTTGCTGAAGGATCAATGGCTGCTGCCTTTATTCCAGTATTTAGCGAATATATAAAAAAGAAGTCACCCAAGGACACAAAAGAACTTGCTAACACAGCCTTTACAACCCTTCTGTTTCTTCTGACCTTAGTTTGCATTCTTGGTATCATAGGTGCCCCTGCAATAATATACGTAATTGCTCTAGGGTTCGCTGACAACCCTGAAAAACAAGCACTGACAATTCAACTCACCCGAATGATGTTCCCGTACCTTATTCTCATAGGCCTGTCTGCGCTTGTCATGGGTATCCTAAATAGTGTTCGAAGTTTTGCAGCACCAGCATTTGCTCCCGTGATGTTCAACCTTACCATCATTGCCTGTGCCTTTTTTCTAGCACCTCAACTGGAAAATCCAATTTATGGGATTGCTGTTGGTGTCGTTTTGGGGGGGGCAGCTCAGTTTTTTATTCAACTCCCTCATCTTCGACGAGCAAACTTTCCTCTGTCTTTCCATTGGAATCTCCAGCACCCAGGAGTTAAACGTATTGGAACACTTATCATTCCCACCATATTTGGCCTTGGAATCACCCAGGCAAACCTTCTCATCAACACCATCCTCGCCTCCTTCCTTGCTACGGGAAGCATTACATTTCTTTTCTACGGAATGCGACTTATCCACTTTCCACTTGGACTCGTAGGAATTGCCTTAGCAACTGCTATCCTTCCATCACTGAGCGCGCTCACGGCTGACGATGCACATGACAAACTAAACAGCCGCATCGAATTCGGTTTGCGCCACGTATTTTTCTTGATGATTCCGGCGACCGTTGGACTCATTATGCTTAGAACACCACTGATCCATCTTTTTTTCGAACACGGAGAATTTACCGCGGAAGCTACGACTGGAACAGCAATTGCAGTAGCATTTTATGCAATCGGTCTGTGGGCTTTTGGTTCTATTCGAATTGTAACTTCGGCTTTTTACGCGTTGCAAGACACGCGCACGCCAGTACGAGTTGCAATGCTTGCGTTATTCTGCAACGTCACTCTTTCCCTCGCCCTTATAGGCCCACTTAAACATGGAGGGTTGGCTTTGGCAACATCAATTGCCACTATGCTCAATGTCACCATCCTTCTCTTTTTTCTAGTCAAGAGGATAGGGCCTCTGGACTGGCAAGCACTCATACGCTCACTACTCCGAACTATTGTTGCAAGCGCTGTCATCGCTATCATTTGTCGGTGGATTGCCATACACGACCTGTGGATCCAGCCTGGAAACTGGACCGCAAAAGCAATTATTCTTGGTACAGGAGTGCTAGTTAGCATTGTCACGTATATTGGGATACATATTCTTATGCGTTCGCCAGAACTTGCCGCACTACGACGTGCATTTGTAAAACAGTGATAGAAATCTCATCAAATTAAAAACCTCTCGCAATAAATCAATCCTCCCTTGACTTTTCCTCCGCATGAAAGGAACATTGGGAGTGTCTCAAAAATCGCTACAGCAAGATGAAACTCTCGAAGAGTCACTAGAAGCTAAAGTCGCGGAGTTTGCCAATAGGATGACCCAATGTGGAGCGCGAAACCTTCACTCCTTACTCATCCGCGCAGTTGAAAAATCTCTCATTACCAAAATCCTCATCGAAATGAAATGGAATCAGGTACAAGCTGCACATGTCCTTGGATTAAATCGAAATACCCTTCGCACTAAGATTCGCGATCTTCGAATCCATCGTCCAAAAGTTGAAGAAAAAACACCCTAGTATTAATCTCAGTAAGCAACAGATATCACTTTAGATTTAGCACGTGAGTCACTCTGGCATGCTATGTCAAAATTCTCTTGTTGTACGGCTGTTCCCTTGACCAGGCAGGGTTAGATTGATATATTCAGGTAGTATTTTATGGCTCTAGTATGCAAATGACACCTTCCACCTGCTCTTCTCGATAACGGCATGGTTTAGGCGCGTAGCTCAGGGGGAGAGCGCTACCTTGACACGGTAGAAGTCGGCGGTTCAAAACCGCCCGCGCCTACCACTGTATTTTCAGCGACTCACCCACCTCCTTCACCAAATGCGATGGCTAATATGATTGAAATAAAATACCCCGACAATTCTCGTCGCGTATATGAGTCTGGAGTTACTGCGATTGAAGCTATGAAAGGGTACACGCTCCCAACTGATCGTGCACTTTTGGCCGCAGAAATTGATGGCGTCGCGGTTGATCTTTCAACCGTGTTGACATCAAATGTTGCAATTAATCCACTCACCTTTGATTCGGCCTTAGGAAAAGAAGTGTATTGGCACACAAGTGCACATATCCTTGCTCAGGCGGTACAAGCTGTCTTTCCTTCAGCAAAGTTAGCTATTGGCCCCCCAATCGATACTGGATTTTATTATGATTTTGATTTTGAACGCCCCTTTACTCCCGAAGATCTTACTCGAATAGAAGAGGAAGTACATTTGATTATGAAAGAGGACTATCCGCTTAAACGCATAGAGTTCTCTCAGCAAGATGCTATCCCAGTATTTCAGAAACGAGGTGAAGGATATAAGGTTGAAATCATTGAGTCCATTGACGATCCATCCGTTTCGATGTATCAGCAAGGGAATTTTATCGATCTCTGTCGCGGTCCACACGTGTCATCTACGGGGCAAATTGGTGCATTCAAAGTGTTATCAGGGGCGGGAGCCTATTGGCGTGGCGACGAACGAAATCCCATGCTTCAAAGAATATACGGAGTCTCATTTCCAACACAGAAAGAGCTTGACCAACACCTCATTTTGCTCGAGGAGGCTAAGAGGCGCGACCATAGAAAGCTTGGAAAAGAGCTTGGGCTTTTCTCTGTCAGTGAAGAAACGGGTCCTGGGCTAATTTTATGGCACCCGAAAGGTGCAATGGTCAGGCATCTTATCGAGACATTCTGGCGTGAACAACACATTAAACGCGGATACGAGTTTGTCTATTCACCACACATTGCCCGTCGCAATCTCTGGAAACAGAGCGGCCACCTTGATTTCTATCAAGAAAATATGTTTGCAGCAATGTCGGTCGAGAACAATCCATACCAGCTAAAACCAATGAACTGTCCATTTCATATTATGATCTACAAATCGTCTTTGCGAAGCTACCGAGATCTTCCACTACGCTGGGCCGAACTCGGAACAGTCTACCGTTATGAACGTTCCGGAGTCCTTCATGGGTTATTCCGTGTCCGAGGCTTCACTCAAGATGATGCTCATATTTTCTGCCGCCCAGCCCAACTGGCAGATGAGGTTGCTAGCATCATCAAGTTCACCTTTTCAACCTTACGTCGGTTTGGCTTTGAATACTTCGAAATATTTCTTTCCACTCGCCCGGACCATGCAGTAGGTTCCGATGAAGATTGGCAGCATGCAACAGACTCCCTCAAGTCTGCCTTAGAGCTCTTGGATATTTCGTATACGACTGATCCGGGAGAAGGAGTATTCTACGGACCAAAAATAGATATAAAAATTCGTGATGTTCTAGGGCGTGCCTGGCAATGTTCAACCATACAGCTCGACTTCAACCTTCCTCTTCGCTTTGGATTGTCATTTATCGGCCCAGATGGAAAACCACATCAACCAATTATGATTCACAGAGCACTCTTAGGTTCTGTAGAGCGTTTTATGGGCATTCTCATTGAACATTTTGCTGGTGCATTCCCCTCTTGGCTGGCTCCAATTCAAGTAAAAGTCTTGACTCTTGGCGAAGCCCAAACCTCCTATGCAAACGATATCATGCTACAATTAGCAGGGCACGGCCTTCGTGCAGAAGCAGATCTAAGATCTGAAAAAATGAACCTGAAGATCCGTGAGGCAGAAACCGCAAAAATCCCATATATGCTTGTAGTGGGTGATAAGGAAGTGACGGCAAGAACTGTGTCAATTCGAAAACGGACAAAGGGTCAGGCAGGCACAATGAAGCTCGACACGTTTATTGAGATGTTAAAAGAGGAGATCTTGGAACACTCTTCCAGCGCCATTACACCAACTCTATCTACCAACAACTCTAATTAAGGAGGTGGCTTATCGCTCAAAAGCTTCGTGTTAATCAACGAATCCGGACGGTTGAGGTTCGAGTTATTGGACCAAGCGGTGATCAACTCGGTATCCTACAGACGTCCAGTGCAATTAGGCAAGCACTTGACGAAGGGTATGACTTAGTAGAAGTAGCCCCAATGGCTCACCCTCCAGTCTGCCGGATTATGGATTATGGGAAGTATATGTATGAGGTCAATAAAAAAGAGCATGCAAACAGAGCTCATCAAAAATCAACACAAGTCAAAGAGACCAAAATACGCCTCCGAACCGGAGTCCATGACTTAAACACAAAGATCAAACACATCAATACTTTCTTGGATCAGGGACACAAGACAAAGGTTATTCTCGTATTTCGAGGACGAGAAATGGAACATGCAGCGCAAGGAAAACATCTAATGGAACTGGTCATTCAAGGCACTCTCGAGCATGGCCAAGTCGAACAACCTCATCGAATTGAAGGCCGCTTTATGGTCATGCTTCTTTCACCAAAATCAGCATAAAAACAATGTGAGGCAAATGATGGCAGGATACAAACTAAAAACTCATCGTGGCACAGCGAAGCGAGTGAAAGTTACAGGTTCGGGGAAATACCTTCGCCGAAAAGCATCGCTTCGCCATCTTCTCACCACAAAATCACGAGGTCAAAAGCGAAATCTAAAAGGACCCGCAACAGTTGATGCAAGCGTCAACCGTATGATTGGGCGCCTACTTCCTAATGCATAAATAGTATTTACACAAACTCAGTTATAGTATGGTATAAGGAGTACATCATGCCTAGGGTAAAAGGGGGACCAAAAACACATCTTCGCCGGAAAAAACGCCTAAAATTAGCCAAGGGATACTTTGGGGGTCGAAGCCGGCTATATCGTCAAGCAACCGAAGCTGTTGACCGCGCATTACGATTTGCCTACAGCGACCGCCGTATTAAGAAGCGTAATTTTCGACGACTGTGGATTGCGCGAATCAATGCAGCAACCCGCGCACATGGATTAACGTATAGTGAATTTATTTCGCACTTGAAACGTGCAAAGATTACATTGGATCGGAAGGTGCTTGCTGACATGGCAATGAACGACGCTAAGGCATTTGCCAAAGTAATTGATACCATAAAGTCGGCTCCTACACCCGTACCCATTTAATTCCGTGTGGCCAATACCCCTTACTACATGCCTTAACAGGGGATGTTGGTTTGTCAGTATCCTACTTGTATTCGTTATCACCCATGCCGACGCCTCTCCTGAACATCGCCAGTCGCTTCGTGAACTAGGCGTCACTGTCGGCACTATCACAGCGGGTGAATTTAATGCAATAACCGATGTTCCTGGTGTTCGTGTAGGACATACGACACTACACAAAGGGCAAGGTTTGCTCATACCAGGACACGGGCCAGTTCGAACAGGAGTAACCGTGATTATTCCTCGCGAAAATGTATGGAATCACAAAGTACCTGCAGGAGCTTTTGTGCTTAATGGCACAGGAGAAATGACGGGACTTGCTTGGATTGAGGAGGCCGGATTTCTTGAATATCCTATCGCTCTCACAAATACATTAAACGCCCCACTTGTTAGCAATGGTGTTATCAGCTGGATGCTCAAAAAGTACCCCGCGATTGGTATCACCGACGACACATTAACGCCCCTCGTTGCAGAGTGCGATGACAGTTATCTCAATGACATTCAAGGACGTCATGTCACCGAACATGATGTTATGCTGGCGTTAGAAAGCGCGAGTTCCGGAAGTATCAAACAGGGATCAGTTGGTGCAGGCACTGGAATGCGAAGCTATGGATTTAAAGGTGGAATTGGTACCTCGTCACGCATATTGCCATCATCAGAAGGAGGTTACGTCGTTGGAGTGCTTGTCAACGCAAACCACGGCCGCCGAGATCAACTTACTATTCTCGGTCACTCACTAACACATAATTTTTCGGAAGTAGCCCCTCCTTCCCAGAAAAGAGAAGGATCGATTATTATTATTATCGCAACCAACGCTCCACTAACAAGTCGCCAGCTTAAACGCGTCGCAAAACGAGCGACATTTGGGCTAGCACGTACTGGAACAATTGGCCGTCACGGGAGTGGAGACTTTATTCTTGCGTTCTCGACAGGGAACACCATACCCCATTATCCAGTTGAGCGAACCTACTCGATGACAATCATTTCTGATACTTATCTCAATCCAATTTTTAGCGCAGTAGTTGAGGCAACCGAAGAAGCAATTCTCAATGCTCTTGCTCTAGCCACAACCACAGTTGGTCGAGATGGACATCGTGCCGAAGCCATTCCTCTAAAACAGTTGCGCCAATTTGCTGCTCCGTAAAAATCAGCATAGAATTTCTCATTCTTCTATCTTCACCGTCATTTCGATTCGTTGAGTTGGTAAATCTCGAGAATCTCTTTCTTGTGAAACAATTGTGTCAACGACATCCATCCCCTTAACCACTTTTCCAAAAACAGTATATTTCCCATTAAGAAAGTTTGATGGAGCGACAACGATATAAAATTGAGATCCCGCACTATCAGGGTCTTGTGAACGTGCCATTGAAAGGATGCCTCGACCGTGTGAACGATTGTTAAACTCTTCCTTTATGGTGTATCCAGGCCCACCGGTTCCATACGTAGAGACATCATCACCTTTAGTGTTAGGATCTCCCCCTTGAATCATAAATCCAGGAATAATCCGGTGAAAAAGGGTTCCATCATAGAATCCAGACCTAGCTAGTTTCAAAAAATTTTCTACATGATTTGGAGCCTTTTTTGGAAAAAAAGTAAGTTCAATAGATCCAAACTTCGTATCAATGATAGCGCGTGGAGACTGTTCACCAGCTTCGACCTGTAACACGGATATACTGGACAGCACCATTCCACACACAATCAATCCAAGCAATCGAAACACCATCACATGAGCCTCCTTTTCTTGCTAAGATTTTATTTTTTCAATCTTCAATAAAGCCTGCTTTGCTGCTTGCTGTTCGGCTTTTTTCTTCGTTTTTCCAGCCCCCGTCCCATATCGATTATTATTAAGATGAACATCAACCTCAAATATCTGATGGTGATCAGGGCCAGATGTGTGACGAAGATGATACACAGGACGAAAACCAAATTTCCTTTGGCAAAGTTCTTGAAGCTGACTTTTGTTATCTGCAACATTCCCATTTGCAATTAGGCCATTAAGTTGATCTTGAGAGACGTTCAACACAAATTGACGTGCGGATGAGAAACCTCCATCCAAATACACTGCAGCAACAACTGCTTCAAACGTATTAGCAAGTATAGAAGGATTTTGACGTCCATTATGTAACTCTTCCCCTCGTCCCAGAACAAGATAGGCACCCAGATTAAGCTTACTTGATAATGCAGCAAGAGTGTCCTGGCTCACCAAGTGTGCTTTCATTTTTGACAAAACTCCCTCATCAATCTCTTGAAAAGTCTCCATGAGATACTCACTAATTACGAGATCTAAAACAGAATCCCCAAGAAATTCAAGCCGTTCGTTATGTGAACAACCCTCCATTCCCTCATTTAATGACGATGAATGGGTAAGCGCCTCAAGAAGAAGGTCAAGACAAACAAACGAATAACCAAGCTTTACTTGTAGGTTATCGAGTGCAGCTCTTTTTGTTGTCAGAAGAATGTGTCTAGGCTGCATATCGTCGAAAAATAAGAGATGCGTTTGTCCCCCCAAATCCAAATGAGTTTGAGAGAGCTGCATTGATGTTCATCTGCCTAGAAGTATGAGGAATATGGTTAAGCGGGTACTCAGAATCTGGGTTATCAAGATTAATTGTTGGAGGCAAGATTCCTCTCTGTATTGCTAAAACAGAAAAAGCTGCTTCAACGCTACCTGCCGCACCAAGGAGATGGCCAGTCATTGATTTCGTTGCACTCACGGGAACAGCTAAAGTTTTCTCTCCAAAGACGCGCGTAATAGCAAGTGCCTCGAGTTTATCTGCCATCGTTGATGTCGCATGGGCGTTAATATACCCAATGTCTGCTGTGGTTAACGAAGAATCGCGAAGTGTCTGTTGCATACACCTGACTGCCCCATTTGCATCACTGGGTGGTGCAGTAATATGATATGCATCGGCTGTCATCCCATAACCAACAAGTTCTGCATAAATATTTGCGCTGCGCTTGATAGCATGTTCGAGCTCTTCGAGAAACAGAATACCTGCCCCTTCTCCAACAACAAAACCATCTCGATCTTTATCGAATGGTCGACTTGCTAACTCAGGAGCATCATTCCGCTTCGAAAGTGCACGAGATGCTGCAAAACCAGCCAGCGTGAGGGGAGTTACTGCTGCTTCCGTTCCTCCAGCAATTATTGCGGAAGCCTCTCCGCGCTGAATAATGCGATAGGCATCTCCAATACAATGTGTTCCTGTCGCACAGGCAGTAACAGTTCCTGAATTAGGCCCCCGTGCACCAAGATAAATTGACACAAATCCAGATGCCATATTTCCAATAACCATCGGAATAAAAAACGGTGTGACACGGGAAGGCCCTTTTTCTTGAAGCGTCGTATGCGTTTGTTCTATACCGTGAATTCCACCGATACCTGATCCAATAACCACACCAATGCGATCTGCATTTTGTGTCGTGATAACAAACCCAGCATCATCTGTGGCTAGGCGACTCGCCGCAACCGCATATTGGATAAACTCATCCATTTTTTTAACATCTTTTTTATCCACATAGTCTGTCGGCGAAAAATCTTTTATTTCCGCAGCAATTTGAGATGGATAGTCTGTCGGATCAAATTTGGTAATTCTCTGAACAGCTGATTTCCCCTCGCACACAGCCGCCCATGTTGACTCAAGGCCAATTCCAAGAGGAGTAACGAGCCCAATCCCAGTAACAACAACTCTTCGTTTCAGTTGATTCTCCCTACAGGGAGTCTCTTGGAGACAACTCACGTCATCGCCTTAACAACTTGTTCCACTCAACAATCTATGGTTGCATTACGCAAGCATAGATTGTGAAGGAAAGGAAAACTCATTTTTTCTTAGCCTGTTAAAAATCAATGCTCAGTTGTCCCACAATATACATTTTAACAACTCGAAAAAAGCCTCTTTGTAAGATAGGCAAAAGAGCTATTTGCGACCCCTTGGTTCGTTGACGCGACGGCCACAGAACCACCTAGGAGCGACATCAACCAAATCACACTTAAGACTCTTTCTACTACCTTGTCATGAATTACAGACGTTGCTCAATGTAGTTTATTGCGTCCTGAACCGTAAGTATATTTCCTGCATCTTCGTCTGGGATTTGAACATCAAATGCCTCCTCAAACGCCATTACTAACTCAACAGTATCAAGCGAGTCGGCACCAAGATTATCAACAAATGAAGCGTCCGGAGTGACATCACTCTCATCAACTCCAAGTTGCTCTACAATAATCTTCCGTACGCGGCTACTCGTGTCAGCAGTCATATCTGCCGCCATAGGAGGCCCTCCTTTCTCTCAATGGAGTTAAGTTGTGTTTATAATCTTCACGTCATCAACATACCACCGTTCACATGAAGAACCTGACCCGTAATATAGTTTGCTTCTTTTGAAACTAAAAATGTCACTGCATGTGCAACATCTTCTGGAGTCCCTAGTCTCTCACAAGGTATTTGTTTGATAAGAGACTCTCTATCCCCTGATGGCATAGCCTGAGTCATTGCCGTATCGATAAATCCTGGAGCAACAGCATTTGATGTAATCCCCCGGCGTGCGTACTCACGAGCAACTACTTTTGTAAATGCGATAAGGCCTCCTTTTGAGGCAGCATAGTTTGCCTGACCAAAATTTCCCATGGCTCCCACAATCGAGGCAATATTTACGATACGCCCATTCCGGTTCTTCACCATACTCGGCAACACCCCTTTTGTACAGTAAAAGGCTCCAGTGAGATTGACATTTATAACTTGATCCCAAGCATCTTCTGACAACCGTAAAAGAATGGCATCTTTAGTAATGCCCGCATTGTTAACGAGAATATCAATCCTCCCCCATTCTCCGAGTATATGTTTGATCGCTGCAGTCACAGACTCACGATCGGCTACATTAAGCGCAATCCCAACAGAGTGACTTCCAATGCTTGAAATTTCTAAAGCAGCTAAGTCTGCTGCTTTAGCGTTTAAATCTCCAAGAATGACATTGGCTCCTTTGCAGGCCAAGGCAGTTGCAACCGCTTGCCCAATTCCTTGTGCTCCACCAGTAACTAATGCAACTTGACCATCAAGCATACTATACGTGGAACTACCCATGAGCTACGTCCTCAATCACAGAGTGAAGACTTTCTGGATCATAAACACTAAATACTTCGGCCTGAGATGTGATGTTTTTAACCAAACGGGATAGCACCGGCCCTGGGCCAATTTCAATAATAACGTTAACGCCCATTGACACAAGTGCCCTGATGGAATCTTCCCACAACACGGGAGAAGGCAGTTGCGAAAGAAGTGAAGCACGAACATCATGACGAGACTGAATGGCTTTTGCATGAACATTATTGACCAATGGTACTTCCAAGTCAGATATATTAACCGAGTCAAGATCTACGGCAAGACGTTCTGCAGCTTTTTGCATTAACGGAGTGTGAACTGGAACACTAATTGGCAAACGCACTGAACGCCCTTTGTATTGTTCATGGATTAATCGCAATGCTTCTTCCACTGCTATTGTTTCACCCGCAATAACTACCTGCCGAGGTGTATTAAAGTTTGCGGGACAGACAACTCCTAACCGAGAAGCAATTTGACACGACTCGATAATCGCATCACGAGAAACTCCAAGAACGGCAGCAACTACCCCATGTCCTGTACCGACTACTTCCTGCATATAGCGGCCTCGTTTCCTTACAAGTTGAACCGCATCAGAAAATTCTATTCCTTTCGCAGCAACGACAGCAGTCCATTCTCCCAGACTATGCCCTGCGACAAACAATGGTGAAATTCCAGAACGAACAAGCGCGTGTAAGGCTGCGACACTTACTGTTAAGATTGCTGGTTGTGTGTATTCTGTGAGATTCAAACGATCAGTTGGACCAGAAAAACACAGAGATGGAAGATCAAGGCCAAGAACATCGCTTGCACTATCAAATAAGTTCCTAGCTTGAAAATCCGTTTCGTAGAAGAGTTTTCCCATGCCAAGATACTGCGACCCCTGTCCTGGAAAAACAAATGCAACGTGAGAAGTCGCTTTCTCAGACACTTTATCCAACGATAAATTCCCCTCCGTCTATAGCAATAACATTCCCAGTTATCCATTGTGTTTTGCTATGACTCAATACACTAAGTGCCCTGGCAACATCCTCTGGCGTTGTCAAGCGTCCTGAGGGGTTCTTTTGTAGTGCCCGTTCAAGCATCTCGCTCGATCCAGGAATTTTTTGCAGAGCCGGAGTATTTGTCACACCTGCCATGATTGCATTTGTCGTTACCCCGAGGGGAGCAAGTTCTAAGGCAAGTTGTCGAATATGGGATTCGATTGCAGCCTTTGCGGCAGAAACCGCTCCATAATTTGGCCACACTTTTGATCCTCCAGCACTAGTAAGGGCAAAAATACGGCCCCCCGCCCCTAAAAGATTACGTGCTATCAGATCCTGTACCCAATAAACTAAGCTATTCGCCATAACATCGATTGTCATATCGATTTGGGCCTTCGTCACAGCAGTAGCCTTTTCATTAGCAATAAAGCGCCTCAGAGTTCCAAACGCGAGAGAGTGAAGCAAAACACGGACTCTTCTGTTTTCTACCTTATTAGCAAGAGTTTTCTCTATTGAAGCAATAATTTCGCTCCGCTTTTCAGAATCAGCAGCATTAGCGTTTATAAAAACGGCTTCCCGTCCCATACCCCTAATATTTTGTACAAGATTTTCTACCTTTGGCAGAGTTGCTTTTCTATCAAGATGAACACCAAAAATGTTCATTCCTTGCGATGCCAGTTCAACAGCACAAGCAGCTCCAAACCCACTAGAGGCACCCAAAATAAGTGCCCACTCTCCTGCAAGATCAGTGTTTTCTTCCATAGCGTTACCTCATCACCATCGAATCAATGTTGATGCCCACGTAAGACCACTACCAAACGCAATCAAGAGCACGTTAGTACCACTTTTGATCCTGTTTGCCTTCACCATTTCATCAAGTGCTAATGGTACTGACGCGGCAGAGGTGTTCCCATATTGTCCAATATTCATAACAACTCGCTCCATTGGTACATGTAACCGCTCCGCAGTTGCTCTAATAATTCTCGCATTCGCCTGATGTGGGATAAAAAGATCAATATCATCAATTGTAAGATGATTGACTGATAAAGCTTCCAACGCAGCTTGCTCCATCATCGTTACAGCAAGCTTGAACGTTGCACTGCCACGCATCTTTATAAAATTGAGTCTCTTGTTCAGGACAGTTTCTGAGAGTGGTTGCTGCGATCCCCCTCCAGGGACGTAAATCAAATCCCAGCGTTGCCCATTGGAATGGATATGGTTTGAGAGAATGCCATTCTCACCTTCAACGCCTTGTAAAACAGCGGCACCTGCGCCATCACCAAAAAGTATACACGTTGTCCGGTCAGTCCAATCAGTTACTGACGACATCACCTCTGTACCGATAACTAGTACATTCCGATACGTCTCAAGTCGAATATAGTGATCAGCCATCGAGAGTGCAAACAAAAACCCTGAACATGCCGCCGAAATATCAAAAGCAACAGCCGTTGTGGCTCCCAGCTCTGATTGAACAAGGCATGCAGTTGATGGAAAAGGCATATCAGGTGTACAAGTTGCAACAATGATGAGATCCAAATCTGAGGGATTAAGATGTGCAGCTGCCAATGCAGTTGTAGCTGCCTTGACCCCTAAGGATGCACTTCCCTCACCAGGTGCAGCTCTGCGCCGATTACGAATACCAGTACGCTCAGCAATCCATTGATCAGAAGTATTAACCGTTTTTTCAAGATCAGAATTCGTAATAACTGAAGGGGGGACATATGATCCAGTTCCAACAATCCTTGCCCTCATCCCGAGACTCGTATGGAATCTTTGGTAGTAACAACCGCCGTTTCACGCATCACTACAGCTTGTATGTTTTCATTAATTCGTTGATCTATAAGCTGACGTGCGAGCCGTATCGCGTTATAAATTGCCTTTGCTGATGATCGTCCATGACAAATAACACATGTTCCATTCACACCAAGGAGTGGAGCACCACCAAACTCCGCGTAGTCAATCCGTTTCTTAAATCTATACAACGAGGGACGTAATAGTGCGTATCCTAGCTTTCCACAAATGCCTGCCTGACTAACGTCACTTACTAACATTTTGGTCATAATCTCAACGACACCCTCACTGATCTTTAAGCCAACGTTTCCAATAAACCCATCACACACGATTACATCAGCCATCCCAGTGTAGACATCCCGGCCTTCTACATTACCAATAAAATTCAATGAACTATTTTTCAGCAAACGAAAAGCTTCCTTAGTGACCTCATTGCCCTTCTCATCTTCTTCCCCGATACTTAGCAAACCAATTTTTGGTTTAATTTCCCCAAGCACCTGCTTTGCATACTCATTGCCCATAATTGCAAATTGAAAGAGCTGATGAGGAAGACAGTCTACGGTTGCACCAACATCAAGCATAATTGCTTGCCCCTTCAGCGTTGGAAGGGTTACTGCAATAGCTGGCCTGTCAACTCCCTCCAAAACACCCCACAGAAAGAAGGCTGATACCATAGCTGCACCCGTATTACCCGCACTAATCACAGCCGCAGCTTCTTCATTACGCACAAGCTCTGTTGCAACCCAAATTGACGAATCACGTTTCTTGCGGGCAACAGAAGAAGGAAGATCGTGCATTTCAACTTGTTGAGACGCATGTCGAATAGAAATCGATGGTGGTACATCAGTCAGGATGTCGCGCAAATGATGACGAATCTTCGACTCATCTCCAACGAGAATGATATCAACATCAAGATCAAGCGCCGCTTGACAAACCCCTTCCAATACTTGGCTTGGCGCCCGGTCCCCCCCCATAGCATCAACTGCAATTTTCACGTACCGAGACTCAGAATAACGATATCAATAAAGGGCTAGGAGGTCTTGGTCACAATAACCTCGTTCCCCTTATACGTTCCACAGGCAAGGCAAACATAATGGGGTAATTTCGGTTCATGACATTGCGGGCAGTGTGAGAAGGATGGAAGACGTAATCGGTCGTGTGCACGACGTTTATCTCGTCGCATTTTAGTGTGCCTATGTTTTGGATTCGCCATAATTGTGTTATCCCAATGTTTGTTTCAAGCGTTGGAGTGCCAAAAAATGAGAGGAAGGTTGATCAAGCACGCATCCACATTTAGCACCGTTTAAATCCTGCCCACAGACATCACAGAGCCCGCTACAGTCTTCACGGCAATACACATACGCTGGCACGGAAAGAATCACCTGCTCACGAATAATTGGTCTAATATCGAGAAAGATCCCTTCATACATATAGGTATCATCTTCAGGAGTTACTTCCCCCGTTTCGGATACAGTGTCAGGTTGTGCTTCTTCAGGGAAACACCTCAGTGTCAAAATCGGCTGCAATGACATAACGACAACCGCAAGACAACGACAACACTGCAGAGAGACATCTGCTGTCATTCCTCCTTGTATCGTGACAATGCGTCGGTCCCGCCATAACCGAAAATTCCCATTAACCTGTCCCTGAATACAAACTTCCCCAGCCAAGAAACCAAGACCTTCGGCCGACTCTGAGAATGATTGATTCAATCCACCTGTAAAACCCTGCGGAATATCTAAGATAGAGTATTTCACGACAAATACTCACGACTATTAACGTTGTTCTTCTGCGTATGCTAGAAGTGCAATAGCTCTTGCGCGTTTGATTTCAACAGTCAAAAGTCTCTGATGCCGCATGCAATTTCCAGACACTCTCCGTGGAATAATTCGACCTCTCTCGGTTAAAAATACTCGTAAAGCAAGTGAGTCCTTGTAATCCATTGTCTTGTTCTCGGCACAAAATCTGCAAATTCTACTTCGACTAAATCTCGAGCGTTCCAAGCGTCCTTCTCCTTACTTACGATCTTAAATGAAGTTCTACCCTACGTTCTCTAATGGCCATCGGCAGGAAACTCGTCACCGTACGACTCACCCTTCTGCGAGAACGTTTCTTGCCGCTTTGGCATGAAAGTCACGTTAAGAGCAACCACCTCATGCTTACTTCGCTTTTGGCCCTCAGCGGTTTCCCAACGACGCTGATTAAGTCGCCCGTCAATGATAACAGCATTTCCTTTTGTTAGATATTTCTCACAAGTCTCTGCCTGTTTCCCAAACACAACAATATCGATGTAACAAACTTCGTCTTTCTGTTCCTCACCTTTGCCAAATTTCCTATTAATCGCAAGAGAAAACTCTAAAACGGGCGTACTGTTCGGGGTATAGCGAAGCTCTGGCTCTTTGGTCAAGTTACCCATGAGAATGACCTTATTAAACGATGGCACTCTCCGGTTCCTCCACCTCACCGTCAGTTACTGGAACATCACCA
>DCWI01000126.1 GCA_002328825.1 Nitrospiraceae bacterium UBA2166
CTTCACTGACACACCGGAAGAGTTAGTTCATTTATATGAGTTGATGTGCGAGATGCCAGCTGACGTAATCAAGATCGTCACCTATGCACGTGACATTACAGATAATCTGGCCCTATTCGATCTGCTTTCACGTGCTAAGAGAGACGGGAAAAAACTCATCGCGTTGTGCATGGGCGAGCGGGGAGAGATAAGCCGTATCCTATCAACGCTGTTGGGTGGGTTTCTCACCTTTGGGTCGTTGGAGGCTGGAAAGGAAAGTGCTCCGGGGCAGATCACTGCTGCAACGCTGAGGGACATCTACCGAGTTGATGAAAGGCGCGAGGCATTTAAAATTTATGGTGTCATCGGCAATCCCGTTTCCAAGAGTATGGGGTATATTATCCATAATCGTGCCTTCAGAGAGGTAGGGCTATCTGATATTTATGTCCCATTTCTGGTGGATAACGTCGAGCAATTTTTAAAAGCATTCAGCCCCTACTTCGAGGGGCTTAGCGTGACCATGCCGCTCAAAGAAGATATCTTGCCGATACTGGGTAAGGCTGACGGGATAGCAAAGAAGATTGGAGCGGTGAATACCGTGGTTCGCGATGGGGAAAACTGGAAGGGGTACAATACCGATTGTACCGGGGCGGTTAAGGTGCTGGAACAGTACACCAAGTTGAGCGGAAAGAATGTTCTTATCATCGGTGCGGGTGGCACCGCCAAGGCGATCGGGCACGGTGTGCGTGAGAGAGGCGCGAAGGTCACCGTCACCTACTACCGCAATAAGGAGCGCGCACTCCAACTTGCGAAAGAGTTGGGTGGAGAAGCTGTGAGCATTCAAGACGCCGGGGAGATATTGGTAGATGTCATCATAAACTGTTCGCCAGTGGGGATGAGCCCTAACGTGGAAGAAACGCCATTTCCCTCAAGATACTTTCGCGAAGAGATGATTGTGTTCGACTCCGTGTACAACCCGCCGGAGACCCGGTTTATCCGCGAAGCTAAATCTGCGGGGTGCATTGCTATCTCCGGGATTGAGCTATTTCTCAACCAAGCTGTTGGTCAGTTTGAGTTGTGGACGAACCACAAGGCGCCCGTCGATGCCATGCGCGATGTTTTGGTGAAAAACCGAAGGTAAATGAGAACAGTTTTTATTTGTTCCTGGGGCTGCATCTCGGTACGCCTGGGGCGACCACCTGTTACCGGACGGCTATACTACCCAAAAATTGTATTTTTTTTTAACCCAAGCTTGATTAAAATCAGCGCTTCCAAGCAAGATCTCTTTCTCTGATGGCAATACACGACGACTTTTTCATCGAGCATGATTCCATGAATACGGTCGGCGAGTTCGTTTAAGAGGTGTGCTCGGCCCCTTCGATCGATGCCAACGAATTTCCTCATTCTGCACGTACGTCGATCAGACAAATAGCATTTTCATGGTCGAGACGTTCTTTGGGTTTTATGGGGAGGAGCGCCTTAACTTAATACCCTGACCACTTTTTGCTTCTCTGTTGCATGATAGGAGAGAGGAATCGCTGCCAGAAAGTGACACATCAATTATCCGAAATGAAATTAAGGTGATGCCTCGTTGTTGGCCTCCACCGAAGGTCTATGGGTAGATTGTGCGAAAAGGACTACTCTGTTAACGGGTGATAAGAGGCAGATATCTTCTCCAGTTTGGTTAGACAGGTACTCTTTCCATGCGATGCATTAAAGAACTCATTTGCTGTGCACCCAATGTTGTTGGGATTGTATGAACCAACCACCTGAACTCCGGTTGACCTTGCTATTTTATGTACTTTTGATTCAACAATCCTCATGGCTGACACAGCGGGTTGCTCTGTAATACCCCATACTGCCGGATGATAAGGGGTCAAAACGAAGATTACTTTGAACTTCTGTTGTTGTAGGTGGCGGACGAGGCGAGTGAATAGCTCCACGGCCTCTTCAGTAAGCCACCGCGTGCCCTTAATTCTGAAGTCGGTGGCGCTAACTTTCGAATCAAAATAGTTCATCTGCGTTTTATTCGAATAAATAAGGCTACCATCTGGCAGTAACACGGGGTCGTCTAGTCCTATCTGATGATCAAACTCTTGAGCATTTTCAATTGACAGTGTTCTCTCAGACAGCATTAGTTGCATGGAACGCAGAAGGTACTCACGGCTTATGAGATTACGTACGAGAGCAAGTTTGGAAGAAGACTTATCACTATGATACTTGTCTTCAAGTTTGACTCTCATGTTAAAAAAGTCCTGCTTATAACGGACCCATCTTTGGTCACGATCAAAGTTAAAAACCCACGGGGCAATTCCAAAAACAATAACCCTAGGAGGTTTTTCGTTTCGAAGGATTACTTCGGACAGTGCCAAGTAGTCCTCAAGTGAAGCACCACTAACCCCAAGATTTATTAAGGATGGGCAGTTATCCGCAAGGGACCTTTTCTGCCTGACGGAGCTGATTTGCATGATATGGCTGCTGCCAATAACAGCGCATTGAGCAGTGGTTGGATGTAGGGCAAGTGCACGCTTGACGTCACGCTCATTCCAAGTATCATTTTGAACGATTACACCGTGGTTTGATTGAACAAGCTGTTTGATAATTTCTTTTGGTGGTGGCTTGTTGTAACTATCGGAAGTGAGCAGAGATGGGTAGATCTTACCTGGATTGACGGTATAGTTTATTGCGGCGATCACAATTACGCCGAAAGAACATAATCCGGCAATCAATTTTAGATATTTTGAAAATGGAGCGTAGGTCATCTTGTGTTTGATGCTAGTAACGGTTCTCATTAAATCCTAGAATTGAAAATAGAGGAACTCGCTGGCTTGCGTCAAGCTTAGTATGGTGATGATAAAGATACCAAAAGTAATGAGGGCCCATGGTGCTGTAGGCCTCCATTCTGCCCAGCGGTGGCGCAAACACGGTATTTCATTCTTGTAGGTTTCGAGGGCAGGGCGGTAGCGACGTAGGAGTTGTTGAGTATTGGGAAGAAGCGTAGAAGCAAGAAGCAAGGTCACAACCCACGCAATGCCCCATCTTGGGTCTGCCCCAAAGACGTGATTGTGGAACATGCCATGGAATACGACTCCATGTTCCAATAGCCACTGCTCTGCATTACCAATTCTGCCTATCAATAACGGTGATAAGGATAGCCCGTGTCCCCCTAACATTGCTGTCAGCATATTGCTTGTTCCATCCATGCTCTCAGCGCGGAATGGAACAAAAGCAAGAACAACAGCTAAAAATGTAATGACTCGTCCAATTGAATTGGCCGCTACAGTTGACTTTATTATTCTGTTGTTAGAAATACTTTTTTTAACTTTAACCCATGCGCCACAGATTACAATGTAAGTGCCATGGGCTAATCCAAATAAAATAAAGTTCCATCCCGCTCCATGCCATAACCCGCCGAGTAGCATTGTTATCATCAGGTTTGTAAAACGACGGGTTTCTCCTTTGCGGTTCCCCCCGAGCGGGATGTATAGATAATCCCGCAAGAATCTGGAGAGTGTGATGTGCCACCGTCTCCAAAAATCAATGATGGAGATTGCTTTGTAGGGAGAGTTGAAGTTTAGCGGGAGGCGGATGCCAAACATTCGCGCCAACCCAATTGCCATATCAGAGTATCCGGAGAAATCAAAATAAAGTTGAAAACTATAGGCAAGAGCACCACCCCATGCCTCGAAAAATGTCAGATAAACCCCATTTTCAGCCCCATCAAATACGGATGTGGCATGGACAGCAATACCATCAGCAAGAACTACCTTCTTAAATAATCCAATAATAAAAATCGTAAACCCTACTGCCAAATTCTTTGACTTCAGTCCATGGAGCGCATCTTTCGCAAACTGCGGTAGCATTTCCTTATGATGTACAATCGGTCCTGCAATCAATTGTGGGAAGAAGGTTACAAACAGACAATAGTGCAGAAAATTATATTCTCTCGTTTCGCCACGATATGCATCAACTAGGTAGGTAATCTGTTGAAAAGTAAAGAAAGAAATTCCAAGCGGGAGAATAATTTGCTCCAATATAATATCACTACCCACCAAAGAATTAATATTATCGATGAAAAAATTGGCGTACTTAAAATATCCCAGCACCCCAAGATTTGCCGCTACACCTAAAAACAAAGTCAACTTATTCGGTCTGCCTAGTAGTGCAACACCTACTGCATAATTAAACAGAATAGATCCAAGTATTAATCCAAGATATGCAGGGTTCCACCAGCCATAAAAGAACAATGACGCGCCTACTAACCAACTGATGGCCACTCTATGGTGCCCTTGCTTCCCTATTAGGTGAAACCCGAGCAATGTAACCGGAAGAAAAGCAAATAGGAATACGTATGAATTGA